>DAOVZQ010000256.1 GCA_030635025.1 bacterium | reverse complement strand
CATCGCCGTGAACATGCCCAAGGTCGAGACCAGGGAAGAGGAAGAGCGGCTGGTGAACCTGTTCCTGTCGGGGATGAGGAAGCTGTTCGAGGAGGAGACCAACTGGATCTTCCTGCAGCCGCTGATCATCTCGGTCGAGCACTGCGCCAAGTGCCAGACCTGCTCGGACGCCTGCCACATCTACGAGGAAAGCGGCAGCTGCGAGCTGTACCGTCCATCCTTCCGGTCGGAGGTCTTCCGCCGAATCTACCACAAGTACGTCAAGGGCGAGAGTACGTGGGTGCACGGCGACATCGACCTGAACTGGAACGCCGTGGCGCGCCTGATCGAACTGTCGTACCGCTGCAATCTCTGCCGTCGCTGCGCGCAGACCTGCCCCATCGGCGTCGACAACGCGCTGCTGGCCCGCGAGATCCGCAAGGTCGCCAGCCAGGAAATGGGCATTACGGTCAAGGAGCTGCACGAGGCCGGTTCGGTCCTACAGCAGAAGGTGGGATCGTCGACCGGCATGAACGCCCTGGTGGTCAAGGACAACCTGGAGTTCATCGACGAGGACACGACCGACAGGACGGGCATAACGGTCGAGACGCCCTGGGACGTGGAGGGCGCCGACATCCTGCTCATCCACAACGCCGGCGAAGTCATGGCCTGGCCCGAAAACCCCGGCGCCTTTGCCCTGCTGATGAACGCCGCGGGCCTGAGCTGGACCCTGTCGAGCGACCTGGCCGCCTACGACGGCATCAACTACGGCGTCTGGTACGACGACGTTCAGTTCGCACGCACGGCCATGATGCACATGGAGGCCGCCCGCAAGCTGGGCGTGAAGAAAATCATCCTCGGCGAGTGCGGCCACGCCCACAAGGCACTGACGGTCATCACCGACCGCCTGCTGACCGGCGACATGAACATCCCGCGCGAGAGCTGCATGCCCATGCTGTTGGACATCGTGCGCTCGGGGAAAATCAAGTTCGACAAGAGCCGAAATGATTTCCCAATCACGTTGCACGACCCCTGCAACATGGTGCGCCTGATGGGCATCGTCTCGCCCCAACGCGAGATCATCAAGGCGATCGTACCCGAGGAACGATTCCGGGAGATGGCCCCCCACGGCGTGGAGAACTACTGCTGCGGAGGCGGTTCGGGCTTCGCCATCATGTCAGGCCACAACTTCGCCGAATGGCGCCACCGCTTCACGGGACGCCGCAAGTTCCGTCAGGTACTCGAGGCTTTCAGCGACGTCCCCATGGACAAGGAGCACCCGAAGTACATCTGCGCCCCCTGCAGTAACTGCAAGGGCCAGCTGCGCGACATCATCAGCTACTACGACGCCTGGGAGAAGGCCGGCATCTACTACGGAGGGCTGGTGGAGTTGATGGTGAACGCCATGGAGGGTGTTAAGCCCGATTATATCGATTGGGAGTGGCACTAGGTGCGAAGTCGCGATTTACACGTGTAAACCGTGACCCGGCAGGACTGGCACACGACAGAAAAACCCCTGGCCTCGAAGCCGGGGGTTTTTCACGTCCGATTCAAGGCAGCGGCCTAGCCGTAGGGATACATACCCTTCTTAACCTCTTCAAACGCCGCCAGCAGATAGTCGTGCTTCTGCTCGTCGACCTTGAGGTAGTTCAGCAGGTATTCCTGGACGAGCATCTTGCGGCCCTTGATCTGGCCGAGCATCTCCTCCACATGGCTGACCATGTCCTTCTCCATCTTGATGTGCTTGCGAATGCCGGCCCATACTTCGCCGAGCTCGTCGGGCGTAAGGGTGACGGCCTTCTTATCCACCGACGCGGCGATCATCCCCTGCACCCGGTAGTGCATCTTGGAATCGTTCTGGATGATTTCCATGACGATGCGGATCAGCTCGTTGTCGGTCTTCTCCATGATCTTGCCGGTGGAGGTCACCGACGCGTCTTCGATGTGCTGCCAGCTTCTCATGGTCGCGACCAGGTTCGCCTGGATTTCCTTCGTCTTCATCCTCGCCATGACGAATCACGCTCCTATCGATTGGAAATGAATGTCTGCGGGACCGGTCCGGTCGCCGTCGGATTATGAAAACGCGCCGCGGGGATGCTGCCCCGTCAGTCGCCGATCGCCGCGAGAATGGAATCGAACACCCCGTCGATCGACTGCTCGCCGTTCACTTTGTAAACCGACACGCCGAGCGCCTCGTAGAAGGCGACCACCGGTACGGTCTGGTCGTGATACAGGGCCAGACGCTTCAGCACGGCTTCGGGCTTGTCGTCGTCGCGCTGGATCAGGGCTCCGCCGTCCTTGTCGCAGACGCCGGCCGTCTTGGGCGGCAGGCTCACCGTGTTGTAGCCCGCACCGCATTCGCTGCACATGAAGCGGCTGCTGATGCGCTCGACGGCCGTCTCGTCCTTGATGACGATCTCCACGACCGCGTCGACCTTCAGGTCGGCCTTGACCAGTTCGGCCTGCGGAATGGTGCGGGGATAGCCGTCCAGCAGGATGCCTTCGGGGTGCGTCTGGTAGACCTTCTTGACGATGTTGAAGATCAGTTCGTCGCTGACCAGCTTGCCCGCGTTCATGACCGCGGAGAGCTCCTGGCCCAGGTCGGATCCGCTCTTGACCTCGGCGCGCAGCGCATCGCCGGTGGAGAAGTGGAAGATCCCGAAATGCCCGGCCATCTTGGCGGCCTGAGTGCCCTTGCCGCACGCCTGCGGACCGATGATAATGATATTCACGCCTATGCACCCCCGTGTTCTCGGACCATCGGTACATGTCCCGTAACCGCGCACAACGGAGCGGTTCGTACATGAAAACTCAGCTTCAATCATACGCTTCCCAAAGTGCCCCCGCTAATAGAAAAAATCGATGATATAACGTGTCGCTGTGAATAGGACACACCCCGCCAACAACCACTTGATCGCCACCGCAGGCACACGTTTTTGCAGACGCGCGCCGCAGTACATTCCCGCGAAACCACCCACTCCAAACAGGATTCCAAGGAGCCAATCTGGCGATATGGCCTGATCCGGAAAATAAGGTGCGATCACCTGATAGAAGACCACCGCCACCACCGAAGTGATGAAGGTCCCCATGAGCGCGGCGCCGGCCACCGTGTAGACGGGCAACCGCCACACGGCCACGAAAATCGGCGCCATGATAGCGCCGCCGCCTATGCCGTAGACGCCCCCAACCACGCCGACCAGCAGGCTCAAACCCACGACCGCGGGCGTGCTCACGGAATAGGTCCGTCCCTCGAAGGCATAGTCCAGACGCCCGGGACCGAAGCGCTCGATCGACACGAAGGACAGACCGGCTTCACCCGCCCGCGCCATGACCGGCGGCCGATGCTTCACCAGCAAATCCGTCAACAGTCGCGACCCGAGATAGAGCAGAACCAGTCCCGCGAAGAGCTTGAAATCACGCGGGTCGGGAAGGTAGTGAATCCGCAACAAAGCTCCGACCACGACCCCCGGCACGGTGCCGACCGCGACGATCCACGTCAGCGGCCAGACCATGCGCCCTTCCCTCACATAGCGGTACACGCCGCTCGGAATGGCCACGATGTTGTAGAGCTGGTTGGTGGCGCTGACCGCCGGGCTGGTGAACCCGAGCACGCTCACCTGGAAGGGCAGGATGAGAAAGGCGCCCGACACGCCCCCCATCGAGGTGAAGAAGGATATGACGAAGGCCACGACGGGCGGTATCAGGGGATTGAGCTCGAGGTCGGCCACCGGGAAATACATCAGCCCTCCCCCTCGGACATGACCGCCATATAGCGATAGCTGACGAACCCGAGACCGGCTTCGGTATTGCGCTCCACTCCGAGGACGGTCGCACCGGCCGTCGCCAGCGCCGCCAGGACTTCACGCCGACGCAGGCAGTGCAGCTCCATCACCCCGTCGGGACCGTGGCGCATTCGACGGATCAGGTTGACCCCCCGATTGCCGGCCAGCCGGTGGAGCCATCCTTTGAGAGTGCCGAGATCGTGTCGCGACGGAGTCTGGAAGACGAGCACGCCGCCGGGCCGGACGACGCGGCAGAAGTCGGCGATGAACGCAAGCTGGCGAGCGCGCGGCATGTGCTGGAGGACGAGATTGGAATAGAGCAGGTCGATCGACCGGTCGGGCACGTCGGCCAGGGTCTCGCCGTCGTTGCGGACATACTCGACGTTGACGAGGTCCACGCCGACCGTGCGCGCCTCGGCGAGCATGGCCTCGGAAACGTCGACGCCCACCACGCGCTCGAAGCGGGCGGACAAGGCGCGGCAAAGACGTCCCACGCCGCAGCCGAAGTCGAGGGCCGTGCCCGGCGCCGGACTCGCGTTCAACATATCCAGTCGTTCCAGGACCGCTGCAATTTCCGCCTCGCCCGTGGCGAAGAACTCGGCCCGGTCCCAGCGATCGCCCTTCTTTTCGGGATGGGAGAGCACCGCCCAGTAGGGGTCGGTTCGGCCCAGCGCCTCCCATTGCTCTTTGTAGCGATCGCCCATGGTCCGCCCTTGTTGTGGTTGAGTGGATTGTCGCCCACCTTTGGAGGAGCGTCAATGTCGGTGGGCCGTGATAGACTGGTCGCCGTCACCTGCAGACCGGAAGGTATCGATGATCCACGCGGCCCTGAAGACGATTTTTGCCGACGATGAACGACCGGCGAGAGAGACCGAACGTCTCATCACGTTGATGGATCTGTTCGCCGACCTGCCGGCGCCTCCTGATCCGTTCAGCCTATACGGCGACTACGAGACACTGCAGGCGCGCTTCCTCGCCGCGATCGAAGACGGCGACCCCGAGACCGTCGTAGAAACCGTTCTCACCCTCTACCCCCCTACCCCCGGTTGAGAGGCAGCGTACACCCGTGACGGGCGCGCTCGCAGGGAGGCGCTGGGCGGTGGCGTGTGT
>DAOVZQ010000320.1 GCA_030635025.1 bacterium | reverse complement strand
GCTGCGCGGTTGCTTCTGGACCGTACGGGCGCAGCGGCGGTGCTGATTACCCGTGGAGAGCACGGTATGGCTCTCTTCGAGGGTGCGGACGAGCATCATTTGCCCACCGAGGCCCGGGACGTCTTCGATGTAACCGGAGCCGGCGACACGGTGATCTCCGTCTATACGGCAGCCCTGGCTGCCGGCGCCACTTTCCTGGAAGCCGCCAATCTGGCGAATCATGCCGCGGGGCTGGCCGTACGTGAGCTCGGCACCGCTGCGATCACCGCCGACCAGTTGACAAGAGCGGTCAGCCAATGAGCCTGCCCGTGCCGATCCTTGCACGTGAGGACCTCGTCGCCTGGGCCGAGGCTCGTCACGCCCGCGGTGAGCGGATCGTCTTCACGAACGGGTGTTTCGATCTGCTGCACAGGGGGCACGTGGAATACCTCGCCGAGGCGGCTGGCAGCGGCGATGCCCTGTTGGTGGCTGTCAATTCGGACGCCTCTGTCCGCGAGCTAAAAGGCCCCCAGCGCCCCTTGATCCCTGCCGAAGACCGCTGCGCCGTATTACGGCATTTGCGCCCCGTGGCGGCCCTTACCATATTTGACGAGCCGACGCCGCTCGAGGTCATCCTGCTCGTCAGACCCGACATCCTGGTCAAGGGTGACGAGTATGCCGAAAGCGCAATCGTCGGTGCACCCGAGGTCCGTTCCTGGGGAGGAGACGTGGTGCGCGTAGCCATGCGCGCCGGTCGCTCCACAAGCGGGCTCATCGAGTCCATAAAAAGACTGCCCTAAAAGAATTGCAGCGTCGCGCATCGGCCGGCACGTCCCGGCGCGGCGGTGGGGTAGGATCACTCGGCGTGTTCACATACAGAGAAAGAGGTCTTCCATGAGCAGGGAAAAGATCATCATCATCGGCGCCGCAGGGCGTGACTTCCACAACTTCAACTGCGTCTACCGGGACAACGAGAAGTACGAGGTCGTCGCCTTCACCGCCGCCCAGATCCCCGATATCGACGGCCGGGCCTACCCGCCCGAGCTCGCCGGCAAGCTCTATCCCAACGGCATTCCCATCGAAGCCGAAGAAGACCTGCCTCGCCTGATCGCCGAGAACGACATCGAGACCTGCATCTTTTCCTATAGCGACGTCGCCCACGAGGATGTCATGCACAAGGCCGCCCTGGTCAACGCCTGTGGCTGCGATTTCAAGATGCTGGGGGAGCGCCTGACTCAGGTCAAGAGCACCAAGCCTGTCGTAGCCATCTGCGCCGTGCGCACCGGCTGCGGCAAGAGCCAGACCACGCGCCGTGTTAGCGAGCACCTGCAGGCCGCCGGCCTCAAGGTCGCCGCCATCCGCCATCCCATGCCTTACGGCGACCTGGCCAAGCAGGCCGTCCAGCGCTTCTCCACACTTGATGATCTCGTCAAGCACGAGTGCACCATCGAGGAGATGGAGGAGTACGAGCCTCACATCGTGCGCGGCAATGTCATCTTCGCCGGCGTCGACTACGAGGCCATCCTGCGCGAGGCCGAGAAGGAATGTGATGTGATCCTGTGGGACGGCGGCAACAACGACACGCCCTTCTACAAGCCCGACTTGCACATCGTCGTGGCGGATCCCCATCGCGCCGGTCATGAGCTGACCTACTATCCCGGCGAGACCAACATTCGTCTGGCCGACGTGGTGGTTATCAACAAGGTCGTCGAGGCCCAGTTCGAGCAGATCGAGGAAGTGCGCGAGAACGTGCGCAGCATCAACCCCGACTGCGTGATCATCGAGGCCGCGTCGCCCCTGACCGTGGACAACCCTGAACTGATCCTCGGCAAGAACGTGTTGGTGGTCGAGGACGGCCCGACCCTGACCCACGGCGGCATGACCTATGGCGCAGGCGTCATCGCGGCCCTGCGTTGCGGCGCCGGCGACCTGGTCGATCCGCGCCCCTGGGTCACAGGCAAGCTGGCCGAAACATTCGAGATCTACCCCGAGATCGGCACCCTGTTGCCGGCCATGGGTTATGGCGACGAGCAGGTAGCGGATCTCGAAAAGACGATAAACGCCGTCGAGTGCGATGCCGTCGTCATCGGCACGCCCATCGACCTGACGCGGATCATCAATATCGACAAGCCCGTTGCCAGGGTGAGTTACGACCTGCAGGAGATCGGGAGTCCCGATCTGCGCGATCTCCTGGCGGACATCATAGGCTGATCACGAAAGCGGGGAGGGGCGGCCCTCCCCGCTTTCGATCCCTGGAATCCTAAACCACAGCGAGGTTCCCACGTGAATATCCACGAGTACCAGGCGAAGGAACTGTTCCGCGCCTCGGGTCTTCTCGTTCCGCCCGGCGACGTCTCCGAAACTGTTGAAGGCGCGCTGGAACTGGCTCGGGAATACGGCCTGCCGGTCATGGTCAAATCGCAAGTGTTGACGGGCGGCCGCGGCAAGGCGGGCGGCGTCAAGTTCTGCGAGACAGAGGACGACGTGCGTAAGCACGCCGAGAACATCCTGGGCCTGGACATCAAGGGTCACATCGTTCGCAAGGTGCTGATCACGCCGGCCGAGACCATCGCCGAAGAATACTACGTGGGCATGCTCGTGGACCGCGCCTCGCGGCGCGTCCTACTGATGGCCAGCGCCGAGGGCGGCGTGGAGATCGAGCAGGTGGCCAAGGACAATCCCGAAGCCATCCACAAGTTCGCTATCGATCCGCGCTTCGGCCTGCTGGACCACCAGGCCCTGGGCATCGCCATGAAGATGACCGACGACATCAAGAAGGCCCGCCAGTTGGCCGTCGGCATGCAAAAGCTGTACGTGGCCTTCATGCACGCAGACGCGTCCCTGGCTGAAATCAACCCCTACATCTTCACGGACGAGGGCGTGGGCAAGGCCATCGACGCCAAGGTCAACCTGGACGACAACGCCCTCTATCGACATCCCACATTCGAGCCCATGCGCGACCTGGACGAAGAAGAAGAGAGCGAGCGGCTGGCCCGCGAGGCGGATCTTTCCTTCGTCAAGCTCGAAGGCAACGTGGGCTGCCTGGTCAACGGCGCCGGACTGGCCATGGCCACCATGGATCTGGTCCAGTACTACGGTGGCATGCCGGCCAACTTCCTGGACATCGGCGGCAGCTCGAATCCGGACAAGGTCGTCAAGGCCCTGGATATCATCCTGCGCGATCCCAACGTCGAAGTGATTCTCTTCAACATCTTTGGCGGCATCACCCGTTGCGATGACGTGGCCAAGGGCATCATCGCGGCCACCGAGCGCATGGACATCAAGGTTCCCATCGTCGTGCGTCTTACGGGCACCAACGATACCGAAGCTCGCGAACTTCTGGCGGAGACCAAGCTGATCCCCGCCGCCACCATGGACGAGGCCGTGCAGAAGGCCATCGAAGTGGCCGGCAAATAACCGGCGGAAGGGGAGAGACTCATGGCTATCTTTTGCAAGGCCGACACCAAGATCCTCGTCCAGGGCATTACCGGACGAGATGGCAGCTTCCACGCCAAGTCCATGCTGGATTACGGCACCAATATCGTGGCGGGCGTGACGCCCGGACGCGGTGGACAAACCTTCGAGGGCAAGGTTCCCGTCTTTGATTCGGTGGCCGAAGCGGTCGCCGAAACCGGCGCCGACGCCTCGATTATCTTTGTGCCGCCCTTCGGCGCTGCTGGCGCGATCTTCGAAGCCGCCGACGCAGGCTGCAAGCTCGTGGTTTGCATTACCGAGGGCGTGCCCACCCTGGACATGGTGAAGGTCATGCCGTTCCTGGAGGAACGGGGCGTTCGCATGGTCGGGCCCAACTGTCCCGGCTTCATCAATCCGGGTATGAAAGCCAAGCTGGGTATCCTGCCCGGCAACATCGTGGCGCCGGGCCCGGTGGGGCTCATATCCCGCAGCGGCACACTTACCTACGAGGTTGTCGACGCCCTGACCAAGGCGGGACTGGGACAGACGACCTGTTTGGGTATCGGCGGTGACCCGGTCATTGGCACCCAGTTCATGGATGCCCTGAAGGCCTTCCACGCCGACGCCGACACCAAGGCTCTGGTGATGATCGGTGAGATCGGCGGAGACGCCGAAGAGCGCGCGGCCGAGTACATCCAGGAGAACATGGATATACCGGTCGTTTCATTCATCGCTGGACGCACAGCACCTCCGGGCAAGCGGATGGGGCATGCCGGTGC
>DAOVZQ010000205.1 GCA_030635025.1 bacterium | reverse complement strand
GGGTGGGGTTGGACCCTGTTCGGCGTGGTCTGGGGCGTGACGATCGTGGGCATGGTCTTCAAGGTGTGGTTCGCGGGGCGCTTCCGCCTGGTCTCGACCCTGCTCTATATCGGGCTGGGCTGGCTCTGCATCATCGCGGTCAAACCCATGATGGCCAGCGTGCCGGGACCCGGGCTGGCGTGGCTGCTGGCCGGCGGTATCGCCTACACCGGCGGGTCGGTCTTCTACCTGTGGCGGGGGATGCGCTTCCATCACGCGATCTGGCACGTGTTCGTACTCTTGGGCACGGCCTGCCATTTCGTCGCGGTCTACGAATACCTCAGCTGACCCTACCAGGTTTTGCGGGGGAGGGGCGCCTCGCCCGCCCAGCCGTCCCTCTCGTGATGACATCGCACGTAGGTGGTGATGCCGCCGCGCACGAACCATTTGGCGTCGATCTCCAGATGCCAGGGATCCAGCAGCGTGACGAGATCGTCCAGGATTTCGTTGGTCACCTTCTCGTGGAAGGCACCCTGGTCGCGGTAGGTCCAGAGGTACAGCTTCAGGGACTTGAGTTCCACGCACAGCGTATTCGGGACGTAGCGGATCTTGAGATGCGCAAAGTCGGGCTGCCCGGTCAAGGGGCAGAGACAGGTGAACTCGGGACAGTCGAAAACAATCTCGTATTCACGCTCGGTCTGGGGATTTTCGAACGTCTGCAGTTCCCTGCTCGGCTGACTGGGCATGCTCGCACCTCCGGTTGGTTCCAGATCTCTATTCTAGTTTGTCGCGCTCCTGCCGACAAGGATAGGAACCCTGGCGGTCATGTTGGGGTGTGGTATCATGCTGCCCAACGGATGACCCGGTCTCAGGAAGGACCCGATCGATATGCCAGGAATCTATGGTGCTGTAGCTCTTCGGCCCGATCGCGACCCAGGTGACGTTGCGGACGCCTTACGCGATCTTATCACCCATCAGCCATGGTATCGAAACTGCGCCGACCAGCGCGGCGAACGCGTTATCGGCGCGGTCTCCACGAATCCCGTTTTTTCGGCCGGTAATCACCTGGCGACCGACGGCGACGTGCGTCTGCTCATCGAGGGCACGGCCCTGACCATCGACGGCGTGCACGTGCCCGACACGGCCCCCGATTTCGCACGCCGGCTGCTCGACCTCTATCTCGCCGAGGGCGACGATTTCATCAAGCACATCACCGGCCACTTCTGCCTGGTGATCGATGACGCCCGCGACGGCCGTCTCATCCTGATGAACGACCATCTGGCCTTCGGTCAGATGTACTGGTACCTGGACGACGAGATCTTTCTCTTCGGTCCGGAAATGAAGATGTGCCTGGCCTGGCAAAAGGTCGACCTCACGGTGAACATGTCATCGGTCGCCACCTTCCTGGCCCAGGAATGCCCCTTCGGCGAGGAGACCCTGCTGAGCCGCACGTCTTTCATGCTCGAAGGCAGCAAGATCGTCCTGCAGAACGGCAAGGTGACCACCGAAAGGTACTGGTTCCCCGACTACGTGGTCGACGAGGGACGCAGCCAAACCGATTTCGCAGACGAGGCCATCGCCCTGTACGAGCGCTCGGTCGCCAAGCGGGTTCCGGCCGAATCGGAGCGCGTGGTCGTGGCACTTTCGGGCGGACTCGACTCACGATTGCTGATGAACATGGTGCGCGGACACGGCGACGCCCTGCAGCTCTTCACACACGGACAGTCCGATTGCGACGAATACAAGATTGCGCGACAGACCGCGCGCGCCCTGGGCCTGGAGCATCGGCACGAGCTGGTGGAGATCCGCCCCGAATGGTACGGCGAACACGCGCGCAAGGCCGTCTGGCTCAACGACGGCATGTGCAACTGTCGCAACGCGGGACTGATCGGCGTTTCGGAGCAGGTGGGGCCGGGACCGGCGCCCTTCGTGAACGGTATTCTCGGCCCCTATCTCTCAGTCGCCACCGGTCACTACATCAAGCCTGACGACATCCGCGAAAGCGACGACGACGACGATTTGCGCGACTCCATCTTGAACTTCACCGGCGTCGACCGGGGGGCAGCGGCCTTCGAAAACTACATGCGTCCGGATACGGCGAGCGAATTGGGAGCGCTGGCCCAGGACCAGATCTGGCGTTCCTACCAGGACTACCGAGGTTTGCCGCTCGTCGGCAACAAGAAGATGTTCTGTCAGATCATGAACATGGGCCGACGCATGCAGTCGTCGGTGGACGTACACAAATTCTATTTCCACGACCAGATCCCCATGATCGATTCGGAGCTCTTCGACCTGTATCAGCGTATTCCGCTGACGGAGAAAATGAACAACCCGATCTACATGGACATGTATCGTCGCCACCTGACCGACCTGGCGCGCGTCCCCTGGAGCCGCACCGGACTCGACCTCTTCGCCGATCCCAAGGACATCGAGCGCAAGGTCGAGCGACGCATGAAGCGCTTCAAGATCAACGGGTACATACGCCGGCTGTCCTTCGGACGTATCAACCCGCGCGATCGCTACTCGTACACACATCGTGAGGCCTGGCTGCGCAAGAACAAGGTGTACCGCAACGAGATGACGAGCGTCCTGTCCGACGTGAAATCCGTGGGCTGCGACTTCATGGTCCAGTCCATGGTCGATCGGCTGTTGGCCGAGTTCAACAAGGGCAAGGACTGGCATTTCCATACGCTGTTGCAGATCTATACGACGCTCGTCTGGCACGAGCAGTTCCTGCGCTCCGCTCCGCGCGGACGCGACCTCAGGCCGCTCGGGGAATAGATGTCGATCGTCCGCAGCACTTTCCGGCATGCATCGATCTACACGATCGCCGCCGTTCTCGGCAAGATGATCAGTTTTTTCCTGCTGCCCTTCTACGCCCATATCCTGCAGGACATAGGCTACGGCGTGATCGGCATGATCGAGACCAGCACGGCGCTGCTGATGAGCCTCATGGCCTACGGCGCCCAGGGCGGCATCATCCGCATCTACCACGAGCGGCCGCCCGAGGAGAAGATGCGCGTGGTCAGCACCGGGATCATCCTGGTGGGCGGCGCGGCGCTGGCCATGTGCCTTCTGGTCGCGATCTTCGCCAGACCGTTGAGCGGGCTGATCCTCGAATCGCCCGACCAGTCGGTGCTGCTGCTCATGGCTCTCGGCAGTTTCGTGCTGGAGCTCACGGGCGTGGCGGCGGCTTCCATCCTGCTGATCCGAAAGAGATCGCTGGCCTTCTCGCTCATCGGGCTGGTGCGCCTGTTCCTGGGACTGGGGACAAGCATCTGGTTCGTGCTCGTGCTGGACATGGAGCTCATCGGCTATTTCCTCAGCGCGATCATCACCACGCTCGTATCCACGACCTGTTTCTTCGTGATCGCCGCGCGGACCTGTGGCCTGAAGTACGACCGCGAGATCGCCCGCGACCTGATCGCCTTCCAGTTGCCTCTGGTACCGGGAGCTCTTGCGTCGTTCGTGTCGCGCCAGGTCGAGCGTTTCCTGGTGCGGTTCCAGATCGGTCTCGAGAGTGTGGGCATCCTAGAGATGGGCTACAAGTTCCCCGTCCTTATCGGGTTGTTGATCACCCAGCCCTTCATGCGGTCCTGGAATACCACGCGGACCGAGATCGCCGACGAACCGGATGCGCCGCAGCGCATCGGCCGGGTCTTCACCTACTTCCTGCTGCTGATGACGTTCGGCGGTCTGCTGATCTCGGTGAACATCCGCACCGTGCTGGAGTTGCTGACGCCGGAAACGTTCTGGCCGGCCTATCGAATCGCCCGGGTCGAAGTGGTGACCATGATCCTGCAGGGCGTCTACATGCACGTGGGGTTCGGTCTGTACTACGCCAAGGAAACCAAGACCATGGCCCTGATCCGCGGCGTGATGTCGGTGATCAAGGTGGGGCTGTCTTATCTCTTCATCCATCTCTGGGGACTCTACGGCGCGGCGTTTTCAGCGGTTGTGACCCAGACCGGCGTGACTCTCTGGGGTGGCATCGTTTCGCAACGTCGCTACGCCATCGATCTGGAGTGGCGCAAGCTCACTCTGATCACGACTCTGGCCGTGACCTACTTCCTGGTGCTGGTTAACGCGGATTTGACCAGCCTCGGCGTCTACGGTTGGCTGCGGGACAGCATCATGCCCGTTCTCGTCGATGGCGTGGGCGCTACGCCGCTGGGTGGATGGAAGGACGGCAAGATCGTGCTGCTGCTGACCGAGCGGTCGGGGCTGATTACCGATCTCATTCTACAGACGCTGTTCTGTGCGACCTACCTCGTCGTATTTCCGGTGATTCACAGGGAGACACGGGAGAAGATTATCGGTCGGTTCTCGTCCTAGAGCCCCGGATCGCCCGTGAAAAGTCTGCAGCGTCCAGGGCTGTCGCCGCCCTGTTTTTGACGTAGTATCGTGCCCGGGCCTCATCGAGGTCGAGATCTCCCGCAATGAGATTCAGTGATTGCAGCAGTTCGTCCGAGTAGCCGGGCAGGATGATCTTCCAGCTGGCCGGAATGCGGCCCGGTGCGATGGCGTCGGCGTGATCGTGGAGCTTCGACGTGCAGTTGTCCGAGATCGTATTGTACCATTGCGGACGACCGCGGAGCGCCTCGGCGCCGCGCAGCGTTTCCAACAGCAGGTTGCGTATGAAGTCCGGTGTGGCCTGTAGCGGATACAGCCACACGTCGTCGGGGCGGAACGCCACCCGGTTGCGTATCAGATCCCGTTCGTCACCGATCACGTACATCAGTTCGTAGCGACGGACCATTCCTTTCCATACCGAGTACTGCTCACCCACTTCCTTGCGAGCTTCCACGGATACGGCCAGATAACGTCCATCGGCAAAGCCGAAGCTGAGGATGCTGTGGGCCGGTCCGTGCCAGCCGTCCGGATTGAAGACGCTCAGGCAGTACCAAAGCGATTCCACCTCGGACAGATCGTAGGTGCGGGTTTCCCACTGCTCGTCGCAGGTGCCGTCGGCGCGCCAGTCGAAGTTGCGGAAGTTGGTGATGGTGATGAGGTCGTCGTCGAAGGTGATACCCGGAAGGCGCGTCAGGCCGACCTGCCATGTGCGGTCATGGGAGGGTGTTTGGGATATCCACCAAAGGATCAGGACGACGATGACCAATGTCGGTGTACCGAGAATGTAACGGCGGCGTTTCAGTCTGACCCTCCCGATCGAGGCGTGCGGCGGGACGCTTGAGGATTGCATTTTACATGAAAATCCTTTGCGGGGGGAGGGCCAAGTCGCGAGGGGTCGTTCCATGACCTGGATGAGGCCCCACGAAAAAGCCCGGTTGCCGATACCCCATGGGCTCGACAACCGGACTGATTGCTCAACTCGGAATAAGGACGTGGCTACTTGATCAAAGCCATCTGCCCCACATGCTCATTCTCACCCGAGCGGACCCGGTAGAAGTAGACGCCGGCCGCGACCGCCCGTTCGTCGTCGTCGCGTCCCTGCCATTCGACCGCATGCTCGGCCGCGGTCAGCTCCTCGTCCAGGAGCGTACGCACCAGACGACCCGACACGTCGTAGACGCGGATCGTGGTGATGCCCGCCGTCGGCAGCGCGAAGCGGATGGTCGTCTTGGGGTTGAAGGGGTTCGGGTAGTTGGGCTCCACGGCGAAGCGCAGGGGAGCCGGTCCCTGGATCGGGTCCTCTATGCTGACGTCACCGTCGCAGCCTTCGCC
>DAOVZQ010000239.1 GCA_030635025.1 bacterium | reverse complement strand
ATCTTCCCGAGCTCGTCCATCAGACTGACCTTTGTATGCAGCCGAATCGCGCAACGCCGACGTGGTCATCGTCGACACGGCCGGGCGTCTGCATACAAAGGTCAGTCTGATGGACGAGCTCGGGAAGATGGCCCGCGTGATCCGGCGCAAGATCGGCCACGATCCCGAAACCCTGCTGGTTGTCGATGCCAACACGGGCCAGAACGGTCTGGAGCAGGCCAAGGTTTTCGCCGAGACCGTGCCGGTGGACGGCCTGGTCTTGACCAAGCTCGATGGCACTGCCAAGGGCGGCATCGTGGTGGCCATCGCAGAGACCCTGGGCCTGCCCGTCAAGTACGTGGGCGTGGGGGAGACGGTCGAGGACTTGGCCGTGTTCGATCCCGAGGAATTCTCGAAAGCGTTGTTCTCAGAAGATCAATAGTCCCATCCGGGTAGACGTCATTCTTCAGTAAAAACTCACAGGTCGGCCCCAGCCCCGGTCCGTAGCGGACGCGTCCTTGACACGCCCGTGACCGCCATATACGTTTTTCCTGATGACGCGGACTCGAAAAACCGCGTTGATCGCTCACAACTTCAGGGCGGGGTGAAAGTCCCCACCGGCGGTCAAAGCCCGCGAACCTTTCCGACCTGGTGTCGGATCGGCCGATTCGGTGAAACTCCGGAGCCGACAGTCATAGTCTGGATGGGAGAAGTTGGGAGTTACGCGTACGTCGGATCATATCCGGCGACGCGCCTTCCTGTTGCTCCCCTCCGAAACACCGATGGGTTCCATGACGATGGCGTTCAGCGTCTCCGATACCCGGTTCATGTCCATCGCCCACAAGACGGCGCAGGATCTGGCCGATCGCCCCTGGCCCAACCCGCCGGTGGGCGCGGTGGTCGTGCGCGACGGTGAGATCGTCGGGCGGGGAGCGCATCGCGGACCGGGGACCCGTCATGCCGAGATCATAGCCCTCGACGAGGCCGGCGAACGCGCCCGGGGAGCGACCCTCTATGTGACGCTCGAGCCCTGTAATCATCAGGGCCGCACACCGGCCTGTGCGCCCGTCGTCGCCGACAGCGGCATTGTGAAGCTGGTGGTCGGCGTGCGCGATCCAAACCCCGCGGTGTCCGGCGGCGGCCTCGATGTGGTGCGCGCGGCCGGCATCGACATCACTCTCGGCGCCCTGGGGCGCGGCTGCCTCGAATTGGTCTGGCCCTTCGTGGCGACCGACGGTTTCACACGTCCCTTCGTCCTGCTCAAGACCGCGACGACCCTGGACGGACGCTTTGCGCCGGCCAACGACCCGCAGGGAGAGCCGTTCTATCTGACCGGCGATGAAGCATTGACCGAGGTCGGTCGCCTGCGGCGCTGGAGCGATGCGGTGCTGGTGGGATCCGGTACTGTCCGGGCCGACCATCCCAGGCTGGACGGTCGCCATGCACCCGATGATCCCCCGTCGCCCAAGGCCGAGCCGCGTCCCGCCTGCGTCGATACGTCCCTGACCCAGGTCCTCGACTGGAATCGCGACGGTATCCTAGCCTTCTGCGGACAGCACGCTCCCGATCTGCCGGGCGCCGAGGTCGTGTCCTGCCGTGAACGGGACGGGCGCGTGGATCTGGATGACCTGTTGGCTCGTGCCCAAGCCTGCGGCGTGAACGTCCTGATGGTCGAAGGCGGACCGACCCTCGCCGCATCCATGCTGGCGGGCGGCCACGTTGACCGCTGGATCCAGTTCGTGGCTCCCATGGCTCTCGGCGACGGGGCGGGTTGGCCCGAGGTGCCGGTTCTGCCTGCGTCGCGCGACTTCACCCTGACCCGGGCCCTGCGCGCCGGCGCCGACGCCTGTCTGACCTGGGACCGGCTCGATTTCGCGGCCACGCGTGTGCGGCTCACCGGCGAGAACGAGCAGAGGGGGGAGGCCTGATGTTTACCGGACTGGTGCGCGAAATCGGAACCGTGAAATCGCTGCGACGCGGCGGCGACATCACGCACCTTACCCTGCGCGCGCCTCTTTGCGCCGCCGATCTCGCCCTTGGAGACAGCCTCGCCACCGACGGCGTCTGTCTGACCGTCACGGGCCTGGCCGGTGATTTCGTCACCGTCGACGCCGTGTCCGAGACGCTGCGCGTGACCACGGTGGGCGGTTGGCGTGCCGGTCGCCGCGTCCATCTGGAACCGGCCCTGCGCGCGGGCGATCGCCTAGGCGGACATCTGGTCCTGGGACACGTGGACGGCGTGGGTACCATCGCGCAGACGCGACGACTCGGCGAGCAGCTCTGGTTGACCGTTGCCTATCCCCATGACCTGTCCGGCTGGATGTTGCCCAAGGGCTCGGTGGCCGTCAACGGCGTCAGCCTCACCCTGGACGCGAAACCGTCACGGGGCGAGTTTACCGTGAATCTCATTCCGCACACCCTGGCGGAAACGCGCTTCGGCGAACTCCGCAGGGGTGAGCGTGTGAACCTGGAGGCGGACGTCCTTGCCAAGGGCGCCGGCCGCGAAGCCCTGGCCCGGACCGGCGCCACCGCGGGCGTGAAACAATCCGATTCCCTGACACTCGATCGCATTCTGACCCGTGGCTGGCGTCGCCGCCGCGGACGTTGACCATTTCGAATGGAGAGATGATGACCGACAACGTCAAGCTCGACACCATCGATGAAGCCATCGCCGCCATTCGCGCCGGCGAGATCGTGGTCGTGGTCGATGACGAGGACCGCGAGAACGAGGGTGACTTCATCATGGCGGCGGAGTGCGTCACGCCCGAAGCCGTGAACTTCATCACCAAGGAGGGCCGCGGCCTGATCTGCGCATCGGTGACCGGCGAGCAGGCCCGTGACCTCGACCTGCCGCCCATGGTGGCGCGCAACGAGGCCCGCATGCTCACCCACTTCACGGTGTCGGTGGACGCGGCCGAGGGCGTCACGACCGGCATCTCGGCCCAGGACCGCGCCCGTACCATCAAGATCCTCGCGGACCCCGAGGCGATCGCTCATGACCTGGTCCGTCCGGGACACATCTTCCCCCTGGAAGCCATGGCCGGCGGCGTACTCAAGCGCGCCGGGCACACGGAGGCCGTGGTGGACTTCTGCACCCTGGCCGGTCTGCATCCCGCCGGCGTCCTCTGCGAGATCATGGATGACGACGGGTCCATGGCCCGTCTGCCCAAGCTGCGCAAGATAGCCGATCGTTTCGGTCTGAAGCTGGTATCCATTGCCGACCTGATCGCCTACCGTCGTGCCCACGAGAAGCTGGTGACGCGTGCGGCTGAAGTTCCGATGCCCACACGATTCGGCGACTTCCGGCTGGTGGCCTACACCACCTCGGTGGACGACGCCCAACACGTGGCCATGGTCATGGGCGAGCCCGATCCCGAGCGACCCACCCTGGTGCGCGTCCACTCCGAGTGTCTGACCGGGGATCTGTTCCACTCGCTGCGCTGCGACTGCGGCGAGCAACTGGAAGCCGCCATGATGGCCATCGCGCGTATCGGCGAGGGTGTTTTACTGTACATGCGACAGGAGGGCCGCGGCATCGGCCTGATCAACAAGCTCAAGGCCTATAAACTGCAGGACGAGGGTGCCGATACGGTGGAGGCCAATCACCGCCTGGGCTTCGACGACGACCTGCGCGACTACGGTATCGGCGCCCAGATCCTGCGCGACCTGGGTGTGCGTCGCCTGAAGCTGATGACCAACAATCCGCGCAAGCTCGTGGGACTCGAAGGCTACGGCCTCGAACTGTCCACGCGTGTGCCGCTCGAAATGACGCCGAACGAGAAGAACCTGAAATATCTGAAGACCAAGAAGGACAAGCTGGGTCATCTGCTCGACCATCTGGAAGGCAGAGACGCCGGCCAAACCCTGGCCGAAGGAGAGAAGTGATGGGCAAGACCTTCACCGGCGATTTCACGGCGGGCGATCACAAGATCGCGATCGTGGCCAGCCGATTCAACGACTTCATAGTGGGCGAACTGGTCGACGGCGCGGTGGACTGCCTGCGTCGCCACGGCGTGGACGTGGCGAACGTCGATACGGCGTGGGTGCCGGGTGCCTTCGAGATCCCCATGGCCGCCAAGCGTCTGGTGGAAACCAAGCGCTATGCCGCGGTCGTCTGCCTGGGGTGCCTGATCCAGGGCGACACGCCGCACTTCGCGTACATCGCCTCCGAGGTCACCAAAGGTATCGCCCAGGTCAGCATGGACGCCGACGTACCGGTGGCCTACGGCATCATTACCGCCGACACCCTGGAGCAGGCCATCGAACGGGCGGGAACCAAGGCCGGCAACAAGGGGTTCGATGCGGCCATGACCGCTCTGGAGATGATCGATCTCTGGCAAACGATCGACGAAGGGTAGGGTCTTGGGAAAACGACGCAAGGGACGCGAACTGCTGGTCCAGGCCATCTACGCCTCATCGGTGGGCGGCGGCGATCTGCAGGATTGTGTCGATGATCAGCTCGAGCGACGGGACGCCTCGGCCGAGACGGCCGATTTCGTGCGCCCCCCTGGCCGATCTGATCGCACGCAACCGGGCGGATCTGGACAACGGTCTAGACGCCCTGCTGGAGAACTGGGATCCCTCGCGGGTCGGACAGGTTGAGCGCGCCATCTGCCGCCTGGCCATGGCCGAGCTGCGCTATTCCCTCGACGTGCCCGTCAACGTTGTGTTGAACGAGGCCTGCGAACTCGCCCGCCTGTACGGCGACGAGGGCACGGTCAAGTTCATCAACGGCCTGATGGACCGCGCGGCGCGGATCGCCCGTCCGGCGGAGCCGAAGGAACCGGGGGAGACCGATCCATCGTGAAAACCTCGACACGTCAACACTGGCAGGACTTCTGGGACGAGGCCGATCGCCTGAGTCTCGAAGACGTTTACGGCAACGACGGCCGGATCGTGCGCGAGCTTTTCGCCCTGGGAGATCCGAAGGGCAAGCGTGTCCTTGAGGTCGGGGCGGGTTCGGGCCGCGACGCCGTTGCCTTGGCCAGGGCCGGCGCCGAAGTCTTGACGATCGATTACGTGCCCGGGTCGCTGGCGCTGACCGCCCAGGTCGCCGCCGAAACCGACACGCCCATACAACCCGTCGGTGGCGATGCCCTGAACAAGCCTTTTCCCGACGATAGCTTCGACCTCGT
>DAOVZQ010000372.1 GCA_030635025.1 bacterium | reverse complement strand
GCCAGCGCAGCCCTGCGAACGTCCGCCACGGGCGCCCCATGCAGGATGCTCACACCGATACGCTTGATCGACCCAAGCGGATGGTCTTCGAAGGCGAAATCGACAACAAGGTCGCGCCAGCGCAAACCGAACCCGGCGGTCAGCGAACCGGCCATCACGCCCAGGCGCAGATCGGCCTGATCACGATAATCCACCTCAGCCCCCAGGTGCAGGCGCGTATCCATGCCGGCCGTCTTCTCGATATCCATGGCGACGAGTCCCCGCACCTGCTCCCCGAAGGGCCGACGGTACGCCGTGCCGAGACGCATGGCCCGGGGATCAGGGACACCCTCGGCATCGAGGCGGATGGACGGCTCGATCAGGTTTCGGATCGCAAAGCCGACGGTCCAGGCCTGCGCCCCGGTACCGCTTCCACCGCGCAGCATCATCGGGTGTGCGAATACGCCCGCGTCGACACCGAACCCCCCGCCCGCATAACCCGCCAGACTTTGGCGCTGCAGTTTTAAACCGCCGCCCACATACAGCCCTGGCCTCACTGTGCGGGCATGTGCCAGCAGGATCTCGAGCTCCTGGTCCTTCAGGTCGTCGGCCAGCAGGACGTTGCGGTCGTCACGGAATTCCACGCCGTCAACACCGAACGTCCGCAGCGTGAACGAGGTATTGCCGAAGCGCCAGTGCGGGTAGGCCAACGACAGGTACTTCTCGGAGAAGCCCATGCCGAAAAGGTTCGTACTTGTGAACTCGGCGCTCCGACGGTCGATCAGCGCCAGACCGGCGGGGTTCCAGAGCGCGGCGCTCGCATCGTCGGCGATGGCCGCATAGGCACCACCCAATCCGATCGCCCGGTTGCCTGCGCCCAGGGCAAAGACCGATCGCAAACCACCGTCCTCGGACGCGGCCATGACCGGGGCAACCGTTACAGCCGTCAGAGCGACCAGCAGCAGGATGGTGATGGGATAGCGCCTCATCATCTCACCACCGCCACTTTTCGCCGCAGGCGCTCGGACGAGCCGTCGTCTCTGCGTACCGAGAGTTCCGCGATGTAGACGCCGTTGCGCACGGTATCGCCCCGACCGTTTCGTCCGTCCCAGGTCACATCCTGATGCAGTCCCGCCGTCAAGACGGCGCCGTCGAGCAGGGTGCGCACAAGTTCGCCGCGCGGCGCGTATAGACGCAGATCCACCGCCGCGCCGCTGTCGAGGGCAAATACGAATGTGGTTAGATCACGTCCAGCCGCGAAGGGGTTGGGATAATTGCTGTAGCTTTCGGCCAGGGAAGCCGCGCTAACCGAGCCGGCCGCGGTCCAGAACGGGAAGACCTGTCCGGGCGCGGGCAACACCTGCACCGGAATCAGTTCGCCTTCGGGCTGACGGACCGAGATGTCGTCCAGCGTGATCCCCACCGAGATCAGCTCGGCCGCCGGATCCGCTACCAAGGCCATGCGGATCTCCAGCGCTTCCGTTTCACCGGGGCCCAGATCCAGTACGATGTCGGGGATGATCACGGCCGTCGTGTCGTCGGGCGACAGCGCACCGCTGGTGCCCCACCTATGGCCGTCGAGGTAGGCCGTGAACTCGCCTACGAGTTCGCCAAGCACAGTCTCGGCCTTGCTCAAGGCACCCGTCCGCAACGTAATGCGATCGACCACCAGGTTACCGGCCGTTTGGGGGGCGGGATTGGACAGGAGCACCTGCATGACAGGGATCTCGCCGGCCATGGCCGAGATGGCCGCCGGCATCAGATCCTCGACCGCGACGACCAGCTCGTCGGAAGCGATTCGGACCATGCGCGGCCCGGTAGACAGGGGAACCACAACACCGGCGTCGGCCGTGACGTCGATGCGCGTGCGCAAATGGGCGTCCAGGGCACGAACATCATCGGTATCGACCAACAGGGTGAACTCTTCGATGCCGGTGTCGTTGAGCAGGTCGATGGTCACTACGAGGCTCAACACCTCTGTCGGCGACAGGCCGGCTCCGTCGATGGGCACCGCTATATATCCGTCCGCCGCCCGGTTGGCCATGACCGTGCCGACCGACTCTCCTCCGGCGAGGATCGTGACGCGGCTCATGATCGAGTCGCTGGGCAGGGCGGCTCCCGTGCCGTCGACGCACAGCAGACGAAGGCTGTCGATCGCCGCCGGCGCCGTACCCGCTTCCGCAGGATGGCGCAGGTCGATCGTGAGCACGGGTTGTCCCACCGCGCCCTCGGTCAACACCGACGGTCCGCTTGGCCGGCCGCCCATATGAATCAGCTCGACGGGCGTTACCACATCGATGATGCCGGTCATGAGCGGGAAGGGATCGACGACCACGGCGACCGGCTCGCCCGAATTGGCGTCGCGTACGTCCCAGAGGTCCACATCGTCGACAGCGAGCCGGTACGAACCGACTGGAGCGTCGACGCGCAGATCACCGCGGATGTCCAGGGCGACGGCCTGCCCCGCGTCAACCGCCACCGGCGTTCCCAGCGGCAGGATAAAGGGCTGGGCCTGGGCCGGCTCGATGTCCAGCCACGCCAGCTGATACCCGTCCACCCACACGCTCACACCTGAAAGAACCTCGGCCGGATCGGTCAGGGGCGACCCGTCTCCATCGTAGAG
Source organism: bacterium (assembly GCA_030635025.1). Classification (GTDB taxonomy): domain Bacteria; phylum Krumholzibacteriota; class Krumholzibacteriia; order LZORAL124-64-63; family LZORAL124-64-63; genus JAHIYU01. Next base: position 1,052 of record DAOVZQ010000372.1, on the reverse strand, counting down.
AGACAGGGCGACAACACCGAGTTGTACACCCGCATCGAGTTCGGCTTCACCCGGATTAACAGTATTCAGACCCGCGAGGCGCACACCCGTCTGGCCTTGGCTGGCTTCGGGATCCCCGCCCGGGCCTACCGTCACCACCAACCCGTTGGCGCCGCCGACGACCCGGGTCAACTCGGACATGACGGGGTACTCGCCGCTCTCGAGCATGACCTCGACCGGTCCACCCGCAACCACGTCCGTCATCGACAGACCGGCCTGGTCCAAAATCAACAGGAACTCGGCCCCAACCGCATCCGTGGCGATATCCACATCGATGGTGGCTACGCTGCGGGTTCCCGGATACAGGATCAGGTCATCCTCGGGCACCAGTTCGAGGAACGGACCGTCATCCGTCTCAACAATGCTGGCGATCATCAACACGCCGTCGGCGCGCATCTTGATCCCCGAGAGAACGCCGCCTGCGGATACGGGTTGGCCCAGGGAATTTTCGAGACCGATGACGAGACTATCAAGCCGAACCGCCGCCGACGCCGCATCGCCGGGATGCTCGATGTTCAGGGTCAGGGCGCTGACGTCCGTCTGTCCACCGTTCACGGCGAACGGCAGCTGGGACAGGGGGGCCATCACCAGACTGGGCGGCGGGGCGAGCACGATGATCGGACCGGTTGCGATGGGCAGGGATACCAGGGGGACGCCGGTTGACGTTTCACCGGCCGCCGTGCCGGCCAGGACAATGGCCCCCACGGCGTCGGCCACATAGGTCCAGGTGAAGGTATCCACGTCGCTGGGCGCCATGTCGATCGAGGCGGGCTCCGGGCCGTCGGACAAGAGCAGGCTGCCGTCACCGGTCTCGATCAGGGTCGTGGGCGCGACGCCCATCGCAAACACGACACCCGTATTGCGGACGATCATGCGAACCGTTACCGACTGACCCGCGATCACCTCGGCGGGTTCGGCTTCCAGGGCGACCTGCAACGGTGCCCGACTGAGCAGCAGCGTCCCGCCGGGGACAATCGCTTCGTCCAGGGGACCGTCGTTCTCGGAGGCGTAAT
>DAOVZQ010000449.1 GCA_030635025.1 bacterium | reverse complement strand
GGTGAAGGCGGCTATGTCCACGACCAGGCCGCGGCCGGGCAGTCGCTCAGCGCATCTCAGGACACGCCAGAGTACATTGGACTCGGGACGGACCAGGCCGGCGCGGATCGTGTCGGCCAGCAGTGTCGAATCGACGTCCGCGGCGCGGTCGCGCAAGGCGGTCCAGGCCAGGGTCGCTTCGTTTTCGGGACCGTGAAGAGCCGTTTCGACCAGGACGCGTCCGTCGTGGGACAGCCGGGCCAGGGCAAAAAGGATGGACTCGCGTACGCGTGTGCTGCTCTCGGCGAGAGCGTTGGAGAGAGGGGAGACCGCGTCGTCGTCACCCAGATAGCCCAGGGCTTCGGCCGCGGCGATGCGTACCGCGTCGCTGGGGTCGTCCAGGCCGGCGGTCACCTGGCGCACCACGTCTGTACGACCGATGAGGCCCGCGGCTCGCATGGCGGCCAGTCGGACGTGGGCATCGTCGTCACCGAGCATGGTGATCAACGAATCGGTGTCGGCCAGGCGCCGGTCCTCCCAGCGGGCCAGGGACGTCAGGGCATCGTCGCGTTGCTCCGGGACCAGACAGCCCGTCAACGACAGGGCGCCCAGGATCAGAACGATGATCGTGCAGACCGTCGCAGAGCCGTTTCCTCGAATCCAGCCGGTAATTCGCATGGGGATCACTCCTTGGTTCGGCGGACAGCCTAGCATCGCCCGGCAGCGCTGTCCACGCGCAGGCTTTGACCCCGTCGCGGGCTGTTGTTACACTGCCGGTCGGGATATATCTGATCACGAACGAAGGCGAGGGCGGCGATGCGGACCGCGATCCTCGGCGCCACGGGACTCGTGGGCCGGGTCATGTTGGAATTGCTGGAGACCCGCGACTGGGTGGATGAGCCGCCCCTGTTGCTGGTGAGCGAACGCTCCGAGGGTAAACCCTTGCCGTTCCGGGGGGAGGAGTTGGCGTGCCTGCACTCGGCCGAAACGTCGATCGAGGGGGTCGACCTGGCCTTGTTCAGTGCGGGCGCCAAAGTCAGTCTTGAACAGGCCGCACGGTTCACGTCCGCGGGCGCCTGGGTCGTCGATAATTCGACTGCCTTCCGCATGGACCCCGACGTTCCCCTGGTCATCCCCGAGATCAACGCCGACAACCTGCCGCCGCGCGGTCATGTCATCGCCAATCCCAACTGCTCGACCATGCAGGTGGCCATGGCCTTGGCGCCTCTGCACAAAGCCTTCGGCCTGAAGGCCTGTCACGTCACCACGCTTCAATCCGTGTCCGGAGCCGGTGGGATCGCCCGGAGCGCGCTCGAAGAGCAATTGCGTTTGTGTCTGCCGCGTCTGCACGGGACGACCGGTCCGAGCCAGGAGGATGACACGACCGGTGGTGTCTATCCGCGTCAGATCGCCTTCAACGCCATCCCCGAAATCGGCGCGCCTATGGATGATGGCTCCTTCGCCGAAGAGGCCAAGGTCGTCAACGAAATGCGCAAGATCTTTGCCCTGCCCGACCTGGCCGTGACCTGTCTGGCCACCCGGGTGCCCGTGTGGAACAGCCACTCGGCATCCATCCGCGCCGTTTTCGAGCGCCCGGTGGATCGTGAGAAGGCTCTTGCGGTCTTGGCGGATATGCCCGGCGTTCAGGTCGCCGACTCGCCCCACGGTTATCGCACGGCCCTCGGCGCCAGCGGCGAGGACGATTGTTTCGTGGGTCGCGTGCGCCTGGAGGAAGGACGCGACGACGTGCTCCTGCTCTGGGTCGTCGCCGACAATCTGCGCAAGGGCGCCGCCTTGAACGCCGTGCAAATCGCCGACCGTCTGGTGGCGGGCCACAGCTCATGATCCACAACATCCGCTTAGACCTGGCCTACGACGGGGCCGCGTTCCACGGCTGGCAGGTCCAGCCGGGTCTGCGCACCGTCCAGGGGGAACTGGCTCGTCAGTTGTCGAGGTTGCTGGACCGCGAGGCGAGGCCCACCGGCGCCGGCCGCACCGATACGGGCGTGCATGCCCTGGGGCAGGTCGTCCATATGTCGGGGTTGAGCGCCGACGAGGCCGCACGTGTCATCCGCGCTCTGCCCGGCATGGTGCCCGAGGATATGTGGATCGCCTCCATCCGCGAGGTGTCGCCGACCTTCCATGCCCGTTTCTCGGCGTGCTGGCGTCGTTACGAATACCACCTTGGTTTCAAGCCGGACGTCTTCCGCCGTCATCTGGAATGGCAGGTACCCGGAACCCTGGACCGGGCCGCCATGGAAACCGCGACCGCGCGTATGATCGGTGCCCACGATTTCAGCAGCTTCTGCAAGACGTCCTCGCTGAAAGAGAACAACCATTGCGACCTGCGGCATTGCCGCTTTGAATGGTCCGACGACTCGGCTATTCTTCACCTGCAGGCCGACCGGTTCCTGCATCACATGGTCAGGACGTTGGTCGGCACCTTCGTGGAGATCGGGCGCGGGGAGTGCTCTCCCGAGGATATGGTCGCCATCTTGGCGGCGCGCGACAGGCGTTTCGCCGGCAACATGGCCCCCCCCCAAGGGCTCTACCTGGCCCAAGTGGGATACGCCGCGGAATTCGACGATCCGACTTACACCGCTCCGGGTTCGATCCCGGAGGACAAAACCTAGGAGACCCCATGAAGTTCTTCATCGATACGGCAGATCTGGACGAGATTCGCGACGCCCAGGCCATGGGCGTGCTCGACGGCGTAACCACCAACCCCAGTCTGATGGCCAAGGCCGGCCGTAAGGACACCGACGCCCTGCTCAAGGAAATCTGCGACATCGTACAGGGACCCGTGAGCGGGGAGGTCATAGCCCTGGACGCCGCCGGCATGATCGAGGAAGGCAAGCGCCTGGCCAAGATCAGCGAGCATATCGTCGTGAAGATCCCGACCACCATGGACGGCCTGAAAGCCACGCGCGCCCTGAGCGACGCTAGAAGATCCGCCACCGCCATCCCCTGCTCCTCGGCCAACCAGGCTAGGCTGATGGCCAAGGCCGGC
>DAOVZQ010000029.1 GCA_030635025.1 bacterium | reverse complement strand
GGCCATTGGTATGGATAATGCAAACATGTGCCCCAGGCTCAGGATCAGCACCTCGGTTGCGACCAGGAAGGACACGCCACGACTGACGAAAAGCTCGACATATCGGTACAGGATGTCGATCATCAGCACGAATGTCACCACGCAGAAGCCGAATAGGAACGGCCCGACGGTCGTGCGCAGCAGGTGTCTGTTCAAAACGTTCATGAGATGGGGCCTTGCGTCTACTGTCGACGTCCGGGGGCAGCCTGACTCCTTTCGAGGACGATCCTGTCCGATTGGAACCCGCCCGTGAGCGGATGATAGAAGTCTAGTTCGTTGCCGGCGCCTGGACAATAACTGATAACCATCACGCTCGAATGACCGCAATCAATCCGACGGAGTATTCGGACCCGATGATCGATCATCAAAGCAGCATTGATTCCTTGTTCCGCCGGCTCGCGCTGGCGTCGCTGCTGTTGTTCACTCTCTGTTTTTCATTACCGGCCGTTGCCGACTCCGACTCTGGAGAACTTATCCTGCCCGGACTCGATCCCCTGATCGGTGCAACCCGGGATGCACGCCTGCTCGGCGTGGAACGCCTCATTCTCAGGGAGCGTATTCTGATGCAAGGTCCGGACCCCGTCGATGGTGCGGGCTTGCCGGATTACGATGCTCGGATGCGGCATTTTTTCATCACCAGGTCGGGTGTGGATCTGGAACGCATGGTCACGGTGGTCGAGCCCTCGAGTAAATACGGGTTGGAGTCCGAGTTCAGATACCCCAAATACCATTTTCTGTTCCAGCCCCAGCAAACCCTGCCGGGCGGCTTCATCTACTATCCGCCTCGCAATGTGGATGCCGGGGAAGTGGACCTTTTCATCGACGACATCAACGTCGCCTTCATGCGCAGGCTTGCCGTCGTCAACGTGCTCAACCGTCACGAATCGCTCAATGCTTATGGTATGGGGGGATCCGCCCGCGTCGATGACGGGCTGATCAACCTTACCATCCCCATCAAGATCCCTCGGACGCTCGAGAAGATCATCGGGCGCGGCGAGAAAACGAGCATTCGCATTTCGGGTCGCGAACATATCTCCATTTCCGGCGAGTCGCGGCGCTCCAATCGTTTCGTCCAATCGGAACGGCGCCAGAACCAGAGCTGGTTCCCCACCCTGGACATGGAACAACAACTACAGATCAATCTCTCGGGACAGATCGGCGAGCGGATCATGCTGGAGGTGGATCACAACAGCCAGGTCATCGGGCCGGACGCCACCAAGATCCGTCTGACGTTCGAGGGCGGTGAGGACGACGTCATCAGATCCATCGAAACGGGTGACGTGGGCCTGACCCTGCCGGGCAGCCAACTGCTCGGTTACAGCTCCAACAAGTCGGGACTGTTCGGCATCAAGACCGAAGGCCAGGTCGGGCCCGCCGAGTTTACGATCGTGGCCAGCAAGCAGAAGGCCGAGTCCGCATCGAAGTCCTTCAACTCGAAGGGCGGTTCGGTCTCGGAGCATGTCATCGAGGCCTACCGTTATCTGAATAACCGGTTTTTCAGGCTCGATCTGCCCCAGGGGATGGGGCATGATGTCCCCGACATTCCAGGGCGTGCCGTGGGTGACGATGAGATCGACCAGAACTCCGTGCAGGTCTTCAAGTTCATTGGTGCGGGGTTGCAGCAGATCGGCGACATACGAAATATCGTGGCCATTCCGGACCGGTCAGGCATCTGGAATCCCGTTGTGGTTCAGGCCGCGATCGACGAGAGCCAGGCCGGCCTTCAGTACGGTGAACTCTGGCGGCCCGTGCCATTCGAGATGCTCCTGGACCAGGACGCGAATCTGGTGGCCATCGACCTGAAGTACGAAACCGAGATCACGGGTCTGTTGGCTGTCACCTACGACATCATCCACAGCGACGGCTCGCGAACACGGATCGGCGACAAGCCGGGCGAAGACGATGACGAACGTCTGTCGCATGAAGATGAACTCTATTACAAGATGAAGCTGCTCAAGCCCCAGAATCCGGAAGCCTTTACCTGGCAGTACGTCCTGCGCAACATCTACCCGTTGGGTGGATCGAACATCGATCCCTCGACCTTCGACCTGCGCATCGAAATCAACAGGTTCACGGATTTCCCCCATCAGGACCTGTCGGCCGACGGTACCGAGGGCAGCGGATTGGACTGGTTCAGGATCTTCGGCCTGGACGAGGAGGACCAGCAGTCCAACGACGGCAGCGACTCGATCGTGGACAAGCACCGGACCCTGATTTTCGACTATCAGCGGGGGCTGCTCAAGTTCCCACTGGACTTCCCGGAACCGTTCAACGCGCCGCCCGACAAGTATACCGATTACGCCGATTTGCCCGACTTCGACTTCGAGCACTCTCTTCTCGCGGAAAACCTGATTCCCCAGATCTACGACTGGGAGACGAACCAGAACCTCTTGTCCACCTTCACCCAGTTCCGCCTGATCGCCAGCCATGCGGCCGCCTCCAGCTCATTCAATCTGGGTGTATCGAATATCGAGGAGGGGTCGGAATCGGTGACCCTCGATGGCCGCACTTTGAACCGGGGGACCGATTACGAGATCGACTACATCTTCGGCGAAGTCACGCTGAAGGGTGACGCGGCGGCCAGCATGTCGCCCGATTCCCAGATCGGCGTGAACTACCAGTACGCACCGTTCCTGGGCGGCGGCAACAGCAGTCTGCTCGGATTCAACCTGAGCTACGCCATGGGCCAGAACAGCCGCATGTCCACCACCTGGCTGTATGAATCCAACCAGGTGGTGGGTCACAAGGCCAAGCTCGGCGAGGAACCCAGCCGGACGCTGGTGGGCAACGTCACCGCCCAGTAACAGCACCAGACCCATCACCCCCCCCATCAGTGTGATGGCGTCAGCCGGCGCGACACCGACCGCGAGAGTTCGGTGCGCGTCAGCGGCGAGTACGCCATAAGCGTGCCCAACCCGAACACCTTCAACGAGGTTTTCGTGGAGGATTTCGAGGGGGTCGATTCCTCCGACCTCATGCCGGTCAGCCGCTTGTCCTGGAATGCGTCGAGTTCGCCCGTGCACAGGACGGGACTCCAGCTTTTACCCGGCGACCCCCGCTATCCGGACTACGCCTATCTCCACGACCACGACTATACGGAGGAGTTGCGCCTCGATACCCGGTGGTTCCTGCCCAAGGACAATACCCTTCGTCGCCACCTGAATCCGGAGCTCAAGGAGGCCGAGGCTCGTGAAGCCCAGCAGGTCCTGCAGATCCATATGAGCAGCGGGACGGACGAATGGACCGGGGACAACTGGGGCGGGGTGATGCGTGGACTCGGCAAGACGGGTGTCGATCTGACCAAGGCCCAGTTCCTGGAGTTCTGGGTCAACGATTACCGTCACATGACCCTAGGCAGCGAGCCCAGCGGTACGTTGCATTTCGACTTCGGTTATATCAGTGAGGATTTCTATTGGCCGGTGCACAACGATACCCTCGAGGTGGGCACCTTCCAGCGCGAGGACGGCATCCTGCCCAATACCGATCCCAACGGACTGTGGATCGACGAGGAGGACGTGGGCCTGGGCAACGATCCGATCCGTGACCTGTTCGACGTCGAGTACGGCAGCAGCGGAGATCCCTACCCGAAGATCAACGGTACGTACGACAACAAGAGGGAGGATACGGAGGATCTCAACGGCAACACGACCTTCGATCGGCAGAACGGTTTCTACACGATCAGCATCAACTTGGCCGACTCGGCCCTAGTGGACGTGTTGCGCGATTATCCGGCCGATGATGTGGACGACAACCTCGAACACAACCTCGCCTGGAGGAAGTACCGGATTCGCCTGAGCGACGCGGTCCCCATCACGCCGGTCGGCGGAGCCACGCCCTACCTCGGCTCGGTGACGCATATGCGGATCTGGTTCGAGGACGAGAATCCCGAGATGGGACAGACGGCGCGGAACCTACAGTTCTCGGAGATCAAGTTCCTGGGCAGTCGCTGGGAGCGCGAGGGTATTCGCAAGGTGCCCGTGCCCGAAGCGCCCGAGGAACAACTCCTGAACGACACGGACCTGCCCGCCGGCGATGTGTTCTTCATCGGCGAGGTCAACAACAAGGAGAATCCGGACTACACGCCGCCCTTCAGTCTCCATGTGGAGAATAAGATTCCCGAAAAGGAAACTTCCCTGGTCATCGACTACCAGAACCTCGATTACCAGCACATGGTGCGCGCGAGCCGCGTGATTTCGACCCGGGGCGAGGACTTTACCCGGTATGGGCGATTGGTGTTCTACGTCTACAACCCCCGCTACGAGCAAGCCGATATGGAGGTTTTCTATCGGGTTGGAGCCGATACCCTCAACTTCTACGAGATCAACTATCGCTTCGACGCCAGCTCCGGAACCCGAACGGGGTGGCGTGAGATCACGCTGGACATGGCCGAGCTCAGCAACGCCAAGCTGGCGGACCGCGATCCGGTCAGCGGCTGGATCGAGACCCGTATCGACGACGATCTCGTTGATCGTTCATATAAAGTCCGTGTGGTCGGTGCGCCCGATCTGCGCCGTGTGAAGCGGATCTACCTTGGTGTGCGCAATACCGACCAGACGACTCCCACCAGCGGCTATTTCTACTTCAATGACGTACGCCTGCGTGAAGTGAAGCGGGACGTCGGACACGCCGAGCGTGTGGCCCTGAGCGTCAGTATGGCCGATGTCGTGAAGATGGATTTCGACTGGGCCCGTCGTGATGCTGATTTCCACGGTTTGAATCAGACCGCCGGCCAGGGCTATACCAACGAGGACTGGAACTTCAGCGCCAGCTTCAAGATCGATGACTTCATCCCTCTCTTGGGTTTTCGGATGCCCGTCAGTTACGGTAAACAGAATGGTGAAACGCGCCCCAAGTACCTGACCAACAGCGACATCGAAATCATAGATGATGTCCTGAGGGATGAGCAGTCCTCGCAAAATTCCCGCGAGAATTTTTCGGTGCGCATGTCCCACGCGCCGTCGAGCAACTTTTTCCTGCGGTATCTTCTGGATCCGTGGGCCCTGTCGTTCAGCGGATCACGCAACGAAAGCAATTCGCCTTTGACCGTCCGGGATGGAGACAGCTGGCAGGGGGCGGTGGCCTATGATCTCAATCTGCGCAACAAGGCCAAGCTCGGAGACTACGGGGTCCTCGGGTCCGTCCCCATCCTCAAGAGCCTTTCGCTGTTGCCGTCCAAGATCTCCGTCAGTGCGCGGTTCTCCGGAGCGACATCCCGTGTGGCCAACTACAACGTTATCGACGAGGCGTACATCGACAGACCCGAAACCGAGACGAAGGCCGGCAGCATAACGGGTACCATGAACTATAAACCGTTGCCCATCGCGGATATCGGCCTGTCGTTGCGGTCGGATCGGGACATGTTCCGCAGAAACGACCTGCTCGGTTTCAACATAGGCGCCGAGACGGTCTATGCCCATCAGGTACAGGTCCGCTTCCAGACGCCGAACACCCTGGGTCTGCCCAAGCATTGGCTCTTCAAGCCGTTGAACGTCACATTCTCGGAGTTCAAGAAATTGAGACCGAGCGTGGACTACAACAGCTCGTTCACAAACGATCATTCGCTCAACGTGATGCAGGCCGGCGACCCGCCGGGTACCAGGAATCTTCAGAACTCGGGGGACTGGAGCATTCGGGCCTCGATCCCCATCAATGATACGATTCACAAGTTGCTGCCGAAGAAGAGCGGGATGTCGGATCAGGAACGTCAGCAGCGATTGCGTGAAGAGGAGCGGCGAACCCAGCGCGGCGCCCGTCAGGGAGGTGGGGAACAGCAGACATTCGACGATCCCCGTCTGAACAATCCCGATCTGACACCCGAAGAGCGGCAGGCGCTCTACGACGAGTTGGTGATCGAGCGGAGTCTCCAGGAAGACGAGGATCGAAGCCAAAGGAATGCCGACGAGTTGGATGAACCGGAGGAAGGCGGCTTCTCCCTGCCCAACCCGCTCACGCCGGTCCTGGCGTTTCTGCGCGGCATCGACCCGGTCCAGGTGAACTACACCAACAACCGGTCCGGAAACTACGGGCGCTTCACGAATACGGCTCCCTTCTGGTACCAGATGGGATTCATTCAGGCCATCGATGAACCCGATTCGGTGTATGTGAGCCACAGCGAACGCGAAAAACATAACCTGAGCTTGTCGACGACCTCCAAGGTGTCGCGGGCCGTGTCGGTCGATATGAAGTTCAAGAAATCCAGCGGTACGAATACGGGCGTGGCGACAAAGACATGGTCGTACGAGCAGGAATGGCCCGACATAAACGTGTCCATGACGGGGCTGGAACAGCTGGGATTCATGGGGCGCGGTGACGGCTTTATCCGGCAAGCCGGTATGCAGTTGAGTTACAAGTATACGCGCAGCGTCCCTTCGTACACCGTTGTCAGCTACAACCCGCGCGACTCGCGTGTTCTGGCTCCCCGACTCAATCTGACACTGCAGAGCGGTATGTCGCTGTCACTCAATATCTCGTCGGGTGAGATCCGCAACATGACGGGCGGGTCGCTGGCGGTCACGAATCGATTCAACACCAACGTGCAGATCAGGCATACCTTCCGCGCCGAAGGGCTGTTGGCGAAACTGGGCCTGTATCGGCCTGGCATCCAGCCTACGGTCAACATGGATATGAACATTACCTACAACAAGGATGCGACCATGCGCTGGAATCCCGGTATGGATTTCGGCGGTGAGCCGGTCACCCAGATCGGCAATTCCAGCATCAGCGTCAATCCGCGGTTCAGTTACCAGATCACGCGCAACCTGTCCGGGGCCTTCCGGCTCATCTACTCCCGCAACATGGTCGAGGAGACGGACAGCGTGACCACGACCTTCGGAATCGGCATGGAGGCGACCTTTGTGTTCTGATGTACTTTCCCGCTTGTGGCCGGTACTTGCGACCGTTGTCATCAGCGTAAGTCTATCTGTGCCCGTTCTCGGCGACGAACCCACGGCCTTCAGCGGCGATCGCGCCATGGCCCTCCTGGAGCACCAGTGCGATCTCGGCCCGCGCCTGCCCGGTTCGCCCGGCCATGCGGCCCTGCAGGATTTCGTGGAGGCTTTCGCCGACTCTCTGGGATTGTCGTTCACCCGGCTCTGTTTCGATCAGGCCATGCCGGGGGACGCCGGCGTCCTGACCCTGTGCAACCTGGTGATCACCTGCGGTACGGGCGACGGACAGGCCTTGTGGCTGGGGGCGCACTACGACACCCGCCCCAAATGCGACCTGGATCCGGATCCCGTCAAGGCCGCACAACCGCTGCCTGGGGCCAACGATGGTGCCAGTGGAGTGGCGGTCCTGTTGCATCTGGCCGAAATTTTCGCCGCCGAGCCGCCCGGACGACCCGTCGTCCTGATTTTTTTCGACGGTGAGGATTCGGGGGTCTCGGGAGATCTGTCGAGTTGGTGCCTGGGGTCGAGCCGCATGGCCGCCCGTTGGGACGATTTCGGTTCTCCTTTGGCCGGTTCGAGGCCCGAGGGGCTGATCGTCGTCGATATGGTGGGAGAGCGGGGCCTGGATCTGCCCTATGAGATGATGTCGCTGCAGACCTCCGGGGGATGGCTGGAAGCGCTTTACACTCGCGCGGCCGAAATGGAGCTCCGGGCCTTCCGACCCGAACCGGGACGATTCGTCTATGACGACCATGCCCCCTTCATCGAACAGGGGATTCGAGCCGTGGACCTTATCGATATGGATTTCCCGGAATGGCACACAGCCGGCGACGTGCCGGCCGTCTGCGATCCCGCCAGTCTCGAAGAGGTCGGCCGTTTGTTGGCGGATGTAGCGTACCGTCCCCTGGACTAGCCTCCGTTTTTTACTTGCTCCTGACGGCTATCTGCGGTTACTATTGTGTCGCTTCAGGAGTGTGCCTTAGGGCGCGGTTTTTGGAGTGGGCGTAAGTCCACTTCTTTTCATGTGTACCATCGGCGCCGCCGGCGCCTTGGCACAGGGGTGTCGATTTGGCCGGGAATCGCCGACAGTTCATTGCCGATGCCGTTGATCTACTCGAGGCGCCCCTGGGCGAGTTGGGTTATGAACTGCTCGACGTCCGCCTCTTTCAGGGCGGTGGACGTTTGACGTTGCGGTTCTATCTGGATACCGCAGACGGCATCACGATCGACGAGTGCGCCAAAGCCTCGCGCACCGTAGCCATGCTGATCGAGGAATCGACCCTGGTGGGCGACGCCTACGTCATTGAGGTCACCTCACCCGGCATTCGGCGCCCGCTGCGCACACGCGCGCACTTCGAGGCAGCCAAGGGCCAGGACATCATCCTCAAGTTCGAGGTCGTCAGGGGCACCAAGAAGCTCAAGGGGCGTCTGCAGGATGTGACCGACGAGGGACTGACCATCGTCGCGGACGCCGCGGAAGATGTCGAAGCCGACGAAGCCGTCCGGGTCGTGGGCTATGCCGAGATCATCGAAGCGAACCTGGACCCCGAGTTCGACGTGCAGGCCCTGATCAACGCCGATCGGCGACGCCGCAAGGACGAAAAAAAACTGGCGCGTGAACAGCGCCGTGACCAGAGACACCAATCCGGCAAATAGCGGGGTTGACGTCTCGGGAGAATTGGAACCATGGACTATAACGTCCTTGACGCCCTCGCGATGATCACGAGGGAAAAGAACGTGGACCGCTCGATCGTCATCGAGTCGCTCGTGGCCGGGTTGCAGTCTGCGGCCCGCAAGAAGCTGGGAGCCGAGTCCATCATAGATGCGCGTGTCGACGAGACGACCGGGGCGATGACCGTCGAGCTGGTCAAGACCGTGGTCGATAACCTCGATGACGAGGACGCCGAGATGCTCATCGAGGAGGCGCGCGACGAGTTCGGCGACAGCGTCCAGGTCGGGGACGAGCTTCGTTGGGACCTGCCGTTGGAGGAATTCGGACGTAACGCGATCCTGGTGGCCAAGCAGATTCTCGTCCAGAAGGTCCGCGAGGCGGAACGCACTCAGATCTTTGATACCTACAAGGAACGTGTCGGCGAAATCATCACCGGCACCGTCCAGCAGGTCGATCGCGGCAACGTCCTGGTGAACCTGGGGCGCGTAGAGGCGCTGCTGCCCTGGCGCGAGCAGATCCGCGGCGAGAAATACCGTCAGGGCTCGTCTCTGCGCAGCCTGGTCATCGAGGCCCTGGACAACGCCAAGGGTCCCCAGATCATCCTGTCGCGGAGCCATCCCGGTTTCCTGAAACTGCTGTTTGAGCAGGAAGTGCCCGAGATCCAGGAGGGCATCGTAGAGATCAAGGCCGTTGCTCGCGAGCCGGGCTCACGGTCCAAGATCGCCGTGGTCTCCAACGACGACCGCGTGGACGCGGTGGGATCGTGCGTGGGCATGAAAGGCAGCCGCGTGCAGGCTGTCACCCGCGAACTGGCGGGCGAGCGCATCGACATCGTGCCCTGGAGCGCCGAGACCTCGCTGCTGATCAGTCGGGCCCTGAGCCCCGCCGAGGTGAGCAACATCATCCTCAACGAGTCCATCGGCGAGGCCACCGTCGTGGTCAACGAGGATCAGTTGTCGAAGGCCATCGGCAAGGAGGGCAAGAACGTCCGCCTGGCCGCCAAGCTGACCGAGTGGAAGATCGATCTGATCTCGTCCCGAGAGTATCACGTCCGCCAACGGATCAAGTCCGAGGTGTCGATGGAACTCGAGGAGATGAACGGGATCACCGAGCGCCTTGCCGGCTTGTTGCGCGATGCGGGAGTCATGTCCATCAGGGATCTGGCTCTGGCCGGGGGCGAAGCCCTGCTGGCCATAGCCGGGATCGGGCCCAAGACGGCCGAATCCCTGCAGGCCACGGCCATCGTGACCATGGAGGAGTTGGACCGCATCATCGAGACCACGGTCGCCGAGGAACTGGCACAGGCCGAGGCCGACGAGAAGCCTCTCTTCGACGAAAGTTTGCTCGAGGGCGTGGCGGACGCCGCCGATCCGGTCGTGGAGGCCGAGCCGGCCGAGAGCGAGGAACTGCCTGCCAAGGATGTGTTCCTGGACTTTGAAAACCGGGTCAGCGAATTTGAGACCGATGCGGAAGAATCGGAAACCGCGTCCGATGACGGGGACTCATCTGCGGACCCGGCATCTGAAGACTCCGAAGCACCTGCCGACAAGGCGGACGATAAACAGGAGGACGAGTCCTGAGCGACGATCGGCAGCGTGTCGAGGATGATCGGCCGGATTCGGCCGTGGACAAGACGACGCTGTTGCGGTTGCTGGGGCTGGCGCGACGAGCCCGCCGGCTGGCGGCGGGACACGATGCCGTGGTGAGGATGGTGGCGAAGGGGAAACGCCCCCTGGTCATCGTCGCAACCGATACCAGTCCCGGGCAGCGTGCCAAGATCATGCGCCTGGAGCCGGTCAGGGCGTTTTGGATGGATCGATTGAGCCGGGACGAGTTGGCCGACGCCCTTGGGCGCAAGGAACTCGTGATCGTGGCTCTGGACGACCCGGATTTTCTCCGGGGATTGGGCCTGGATATGGAACGGAAGCGTTCCGGCCGGCCGAGATGGAATCAGAAGCCCTCCGAGGGGCGCTAGTCGACGCCGAGGTGTCGGCCGACGAAAGAGGATCCGAGCGGATCCCCAATGACGTGTGATGGAGGTTGATCACTTGGTCAGGAAGCTCAGGGTTTACGAGATCGCCAAGCATTACGGCGTGGAAAGCCCGACTATTCTCAAGATGATGCGCGACATGCGTGCCGAGGCCAAAAGCCATATGAGTGTGGTTGAGGACGATATCGTCGCCCGCATCCACTCCTCGTACCAGCACAAGCGCGAGCTTATGC
>DAOVZQ010000476.1 GCA_030635025.1 bacterium | reverse complement strand
GACCTCGATCCAGTTCAACCTGCCCCGGGATTCGAACGTGCGGTTGCTCGTTTACAATGTCCGCGGCCAGGTTGTCGAGACACTGGTTGATCATTCGATGAGCGCCGGGGAACACGTCGTGACCTGGGACGCCCGGGATCACTCGAGCGGCATCTACTTCTATCAGGTCAAGGCGGGTAATATCGTCGAGACGCAGAAGATGGTGTTGCTGAAGTAGGCTGCGTCCCTTTTCCAAGTTGAACAACCAGCCCGGTTGTCGAGCCCCAGGGGTATCGGCGACCGGGCTTTTCTTTTGGGGAGGTTGCTCCATCACACCGGGAGAAGCAGGTGATATCGATCAGGGAGCCATCTCTCGCCGCCTACTTCCGTTGAGTCTCACGAATCGCTCTCCCGCTCCCGCCAACAACACGATACCCGTCACCCACAGGGCCACGGGGTAGGGCCGGGGCATGGCTCCGCCCAGAGACGCGTCCAGATCATGCAGCCAGGTGAACAGCAGCATGGCCACTCCCACCAACGCCAGGATCCAGGTCGCACGATCGGCGTACAGGTCACGGCCGTCCATCTCCAGGCACAGGGTCCGGGCACCGAAAACGATCATCAGTACCGCGACGGTGGCCGGGGCGTAGACAGGTCCGAGCCAGGGCCAGGGAATCAGGAACAACACGTCCCACGTGGCGAGGGACGACGGCCAGCCCAGGGACAGCTTCAGACCCAGGTAATAAACCAGATCCCATACACCGAAGGCGAAGCCGAAAGCGGCCGCGCGTCCCCAACGTGTGCGGCCGGCCAACATGCCGATGGCGATCAGCATGGCCAGGGTCGCCAACTCGCGTATCAGCTCGACGCGCAGCATGTCCGGTGCGAGGGGGTGTAGGGGCAGTGCGAACCCCTCCGGGTAGAAGAGACCTCGCAGATACACGACGATAGCGGCCTCGACCCAGCCGAAACCGGCTCCGAAGACCGTTAGCCAGAGGATGCGTCGATTCGCGTTCACGTTTCTCCTTCCCGCGTCGACTGCGGCTACTTATCAACTGATACGACCGTTTACACGTGTTCTGGCCATGAGGTTATATCCTAACTCGTTTTGGAATAATTCAGCAAACGGATCACTCTCTTCTCTGAAAACATAATAGCTCTTCCTGAGCCCGATTCGGGGTTGAAGGGCGTCTCCTCCGGTTGCACTATCGAGCCCACTCGCTATAATCCATCGCCTCGAGGATCATCATGTCCGGCATCCCGAAACGCAGAGGCTGGACAAGCTGTTATAGCCCGTTTCTGCCTGTCCACAGAGGAGTTTACAGTGTCGCGTTCCGTCGAGCCACACGCCGTTCCCGCACACGTTCTCCTTGTCTTCGTGGACGGCCTCGGCTGGGGTACCGACGACCCCAATATCAATGCCTGTCTGACCTACGGCGGCCAAGTCTTCGACTTCCCCCGTTCACCCGCCCTCTGCAAACCCATTGACGCCTGCCTGGGCATGGATGGGCTGCCCCAGAGCGCCTCGGGCCAGACATCGCTCCTCTGCGGCGTCAACGCCCAACGCGAAGTGGGCGGCCATGTGACCGGCTTCCCCTCGCCGTCCCTGCGCGAGATCCTGCGGGAGCGGTCCATATTCGTGCAACTGCGTGAGCGTGGTCTGGATGGGATTTTCATCAATGCTTTCCGGCCCATCTTCTTCACATTGCCGTCGGAAACCCAGTGGCGTCTGTCGGTCACCACGGTCGCGCAGTTGGCCGCCGACCTGCCCTTCTTCACCCTGGACGACATCGTCGCCGGGCGTTCCATCTACCAGGAGTTCACCAACCGCGATCTGATCGCGAAAGGCTTCGACATACCCGAAATGACGCCGGCCGAGGCGGGCCAAGTCCTGGCGCGCAACGTCGCGCTGCGGCACTTTACCTTGTACGAATACTTTCAGACCGATCGTGCCGGTCACAGCCGGGATCGGGGGCGTATCGAGGCCGAGTTGTCCAAGCTGGAGGAGTTCATGGCCGCGTTGCTGGCCGAGGTTGGCGACGACACCTTGATTCTCTTGACCAGCGATCACGGCAACCTGGAGGATCTGTCCACGCGCGGCCACACCCGCAATCCCGTGCCGCTGATGGCCTGGGGACCGGGGTCTGAAAATGTTTTGAAGACATGCGGTGCCATCTCTGAACTCGTTCCCCAGATTCTGACGTACCTGACCCCTGAATCGTAATCACCGGAGGATCCATGCCCCAGTCCTACACCGCCACAATCGCCGCCGAACTGAAGATCACGGCCCACCAGGTCCAGGCGACCGCCGACCTGATCGCCGAGGGCGGCACCGTTCCCTTCATCAGCCGCTACCGCAAGGAGGCGACCGGCAGTTTGGACGAGGTGGCCGTCACCGCCATCCGCGACAGGTTCGAGCAACTGGCGGAACTGGACAAGCGGCGGGGAGCCATCCTCAAATCGCTGACCGAACGGGAATTGCTCACCGACGAGCTGAAGGCCAAGATTGACGCCGCGCCGTCCCTGACGATCCTGGAGGACATTTATCTTCCGTTGCGCCCCAAGCGTCGAACCCGCGCCACCATGGCGCGCGAAAAGGGTCTGGAGCACCTTGAAATATGAAAAACAGGGCTAAGTCCGCGTCTTCACTCAAAAGTGAAAGGGCCAGAGCCATAGCAGCATTTGATCTTTCCAGGTCATCCGTGGAATGAGTGACGACCAGCATAATTTTTTTCTTCATGAATCCTTCCTCCTTAACCGTCGAACGGTTTATTTAT
>DAOVZQ010000060.1 GCA_030635025.1 bacterium | reverse complement strand
GCGGCCAGCAGGGCGGCCAGGATATAGATCTGGCCCAGGTCCTTCACCAGCGGAATCGTACAGACGACCACGACGCTGAACACGTCGCTCGCGACCATCACGCCGCGACGGCTCCAGCGGTCGATGACCACCCCCGCGACCGGTCCCAGCAGGATACCCGGCACCACCATCGCGGCCGCCAGGAAACCGAGGCTTACCACGTCGCCGGTTCGATGGTAGATCAGGGAGAAGAAGGCGAGGATGGCGATCTTGTCGCCCAAGCCCGACACGAAGGACGCGGCCCAGACCGCCGTGAAATTGCGGTTGGCGAGAAGTTGCTTCACGGGTGTCCATTCCCTCCGGGAAAACAGGGCTCCGGCATCCATGCCGGTGCGCTATGTCCAGACCGCCTCGTCAGGGCAGCACCACGATGTCGGGCTCGCGGCCGAGAAGACGCTTGAGCTCCTGCTCGCGAATCCTCACCGCCAGGCGGCAATGTCGGACGTCGTGCTCCTCCTCGAGCACCGACCCCGTCCTGTGGAAGACCGCGACCAGATCCATGCGGGTCAACGGCACCTGCAGGCGCACGACATGTTCGCGGCCCAAAAGCCGCGCCACCACGGCTGATCGTACCTCCATCGGACCCTTTTCATCAAGGGCTGAGACGAAGAGCGCCTCTTCGTGGCGATGGCCGTTCAGATTACGGAAGGCCTGCGCCGCGTCGGGCGACAGCCGGTCCATCTTGTTGTAGACCATGATCGTGTCCCGCTCCTCGGGCACGAGATCGGCGAGCACCTTGTTGACCGACGCGATCTGGTGGTCGGGATCCTCGCTGGACGCGTCGACCACGTGAACGAGCAGATCGGCCTCCGCCACTTCCTGCAGCGTCGCGCGGAACGACTCCACCAGGTTGTGCGGCAGCCGACGGATGAACCCGACCGTGTCCGACAGCAGAAAGCGCCGCCGCTCGTCCACGTCCACGCGGCGCGTGGTGGCGTCGAGGGTGGCGAAGAGCTGGTCCTCCACCAGCACGTCCGCACCGGTGATCGCCCGCATCAGCGTGGACTTGCCGGCATTGGTGTATCCCACCAGCGAAACCTTGAACTGCTTGCTGCGCTGTTTGGTCTGGACGATGCGGTCGGATGCGATGTCTTTCAGCTCGCGCTTGAGCCGCGCCAACCGCTGCCCGATGATCCGCTGGTCGGTCTCCAACTGGGTCTCGCCGGGACCACGCGTGCCGATGCCGCCGGCCTGCCGCTCGAGATGCGACCACAGCTTGCGCAGACGCGGCAGCATGTACTGGAGCTGGGCGAGCTCGACCTGCAGGCGCGCCTGACGCGTCTGGGCGTGGTTCGCAAAAATATCCAGGATCAGTTCGGTGCGATCGATGACCGACACGCGCCCGACGGCGTCCAGGTCTTCGTCCGGGTTGAGGGCTTTTTCCAGGTTACGCCCCTGGGCGGGCGACAGGTCGTTGTCGCAGACCACGAGCGTGGCCTCGGTCGCCTTCACGATCGCAGCCAGCTCCTCCACCTTGCCTTTGCCGATAAAGGTGGCTGCCGTGGGCCGTTCCCGTTTCTGGCGGACCTCGCCCTTCACCACGCCGCCGGCCGTGTCGACCAGTCGCCCCAGCTCGGCCAGGTCGCAATCGCCGGCGTTGCGGCCGAACCGCTCCGGCAGGTCCACACCCACCAGCACGGTCCTCTCGTGCAGGTCGCCCTTGCCCGCGGTCGTTTCGTTCATCTTACCCAGTGTTTCGCCTCCGGATGGTGTTCGTGCCCGCGGCATCATAGCCCCTGGTCGACGCGGGCGGCAGTTTTTTTCGATCCATCCCGCTTGAAGAGGGGTCCGGCTCTGTTATGCTGACCGATAAATCGTCGCCCCTCAACCCGGAGACAATCTTGAAGACCGTTCTCTATGCGTTGCTGACTCTCGCCTTCATCGTCGGTCCGGCCGGAGCGGATCCCTTGTCCGACCTGAATCGACTCTACGCCCATGAGCGATTCGGGGAGGCCGCCGACCTCTGCGCCGATCTGCTCGTTCAGACACCCGACGATCCGACCTTCGTGCACTTGACTGGCCGCATCTTGGCCGACACTTTCGATTTCGCCGCCGCTGCGCCGTATCTCGAACAGGGACTCTCCCCGGACGCGCCCGGATGGATCCCCGGCTGGTCGCATCTCTACCTGGGGATCTGCGCCCTCAATTTAGGCGACCCGGAAGCCGCCCGCCGCCATTGGGAAGACGTGATCACGGGATCATCCACCGCCAATGCCCACAACACGGCCTCTCTGTATCTTGCGTGTCACTTCGACGGCCCTCTCTACTTCGACTGGATCGCGCGCGACACGGAACACTTCGAATTCCGCTTCTCCCCCGCCATAGAAAATCTCGATTACGACGCCTTCGCCATCGGCCATGAATCCGTATACGCCTTCATCTCGGCCTGGTGCGGCGCCGGAGAAGATCGTCCCATCCGTTACTTCGTCTGGGATCCGCACGAGGTAGGGCGCGCCGCCGGCCTACCCCGAATCGGGTTCAACTACGCCCGCATCTCCCTCGTCCATGTCCGCAAGGAACAGACGTCCGGCCACGAGATGGCTCACGTACTCTCGGTGCGTACCCTGAAACCGAAACGCATATGCGGACTGATCGCCGAGGGTCTCGCCGTCTTCCTGGATATGAGCGGCGACGACCGCTCGGCCCGCGTCCGTACGGCGTTGCGCGAATACGGCGCGCCGGTGACCATCGACGCGTTATGGAACGACTGGGGCGGCTTCCCGGAAGCCGTGTCCTACCAGGTGGCCGGCGCCTTCGTGGAGATGCTGGTGAACAAGGGGGGGCGCGAGCTTTTTCTGGAATTGTTCCGCGATCAGGGTCTGGAGCGCGCACGGCGCATTTACGGCGATGATCTGGACGGGTGGATCTCGGAATTCGAGTCGGGTCTCAGCCGCTGATCTCGTCGAGCCATGTCTCCCACTGGGCCAGCTTTGCGTTCAATTCATCCTCCGCGACGGTGAACCGTTGAGAGATTTCGAGCCGGGCTTCGGGCTCCAGGGCCGGTGCGGATAGACGCGCCAGCAGCTCGGCCTTCTTCGCCTCCAGCGCCTCGATCTCCACTTCCGCTTCAGCGATCCGCGCTTCGAGACGACGGATCTCGTTCTTGCTTGGTCCTTCGGCGCGAGCCCGCTCGGGCTTGGCTGCCTTGGGGCGCTCGCTCGTCGCGACGGCCGCCGCTTCGGTCTTGGCGGACTCTCGCCGCGTCACCAGATCCGAGTAGTTGCCCAGGTGCACGAGAGTGCTCATCCGACCATCGTCGCCTTGCTCGAAAACGATCAACCTTTGCGCGATGCGATCCAGGAAGCGACGATCGTGCGACACGACGATCAGCGTGCCGTCGAAATCCTCCAGGGCGGATTCGAGAGCCTCGCGTCCCTGCATGTCCAGGTGGTTGGTGGGCTCGTCCAGCAGCAGGGTGTTGTGTCCCTCGCGGATCAGGCGCATCAGTGAAAGTCGTCCGCGCTCTCCGCCCGAAAGACGCCCCACGCCACGATCGATCATGTCGGCGCCGAACCCGAACGCGCCGGCGAAGGATCTCAGTTCGCCGAGCGTCGCTCCCGGCCAAACCGAAGCCAACTCCTCGAGAACGGTATTGGCGTCGGTCACGTTCAGCAGGTGCTGGTCGTAGTAGCCGAGGTCCACGTTGTGCCCGAGCGCAACACGACCGCGATCAGGCAGGCTCTGCCCCGACAGAACGGACAGCAGCGTACTCTTGCCGCAGCCGTTGGGCCCGATGATGCCGATCCGATCACCCCGCGCAACATTCAACGTCAGTCCCGAAAACAGCGCCTCGCCGTCAAACCCCTTGGCCAGATCCGCTATCTCCAGCGCCATGGATCCACTCGTACGATTCGGCTCGAGCCGAAACTTGAACCCCCGCGCTTCGTGCTCGGGTCGTTCCAGCCTCTCCTCCCGCGCGAGTTGCTTGCGGCGGGACTGGGCCTGTTTCGTTTTCTGGCCGGCGATATTGCGCTGGATATAATCCTCGGTCCGCGCGATACGCTCCTGCTGTCTGCGCCAGGTCGCCTCCTCCCGCACACGCGTTTCGGCCGAGGCGCGCAGGTAGAAGGAATAGTTGCCCGACCACGACGTGAGCCGCCCACGCGACAAGTTGAGCGTTCTCGTCGTGACCCGGTCCAGGAAGTGCCGATCGTGCGAAACGACGACAAGCGCCGCCGGCAATTTGGGCAAACGGGCTTCGAGCCATTCGCGCGCATCCAGATCGAGATGGTTGGTGGGTTCGTCGAGCAACAACAAGTTACCGCCCGAGAGCAGCGCCGCCGAGAGGGCCGCCCGTCGCCGCTCGCCACCCGACAGGGCATCCGGCGACAAGCCCCACAGGGACTCGCGCAGGCCAAGACCGGCCAGCGTGGCCTGGAGCCTTGAGCGCCATGCATATCCCTCGCGCCTTTCATACGCCGCCTGCAGCTCACCCTGCTCGCGGGCCAGGACATCCATCTCGCCCGGGTCCGCCCTGGCGATTGCGACCGCGATCCGCTCCAGCTCGGATTCGAGCCGCAGCTCCTCCCTAAAAGCCTCGGTCGCCACGGCATCGAAGATGGTCTCGCCGGGCAATCGGGCGCCGACCACGGTTTCCTGGCGCAAGTGAACGACCTTCGTTGCGCCGGCCTTCTGAACGCTCCCGCCCTGGGGCTGAAGATCTCCGGCCATCAGCGACAACAACGTAGACTTGCCCGTGCCGTTCGCGCCCACGAGCGCACAGCGCTCGCCGCGGTGCAGAGCGAGAGACGCGTCGCGCAGGATTGTCTCCCGCCCGAAGTCGAAGGCGACGGTCTGTAGGGATAAGAGGGACATGTCTACCCGGCGCCACAGTACAGGCGCGGCCAACATACAGAACGGGGTCCCCCGGGACTCGAGGGACCCCGCATGTCATTCATATCGCAATACCGCGTCTCGTCAAGCGACGGGATTCGGCATCTTGCGATACTTGAGCGGCGGCATGCCGCAGCGATCCTTGAAGGTCCGCGAGAAGTGAGCGAGGCTGTTGAAGCCGCACTCCTTGGACACTTCCTCGACCGAGAGGTCGAACCGGCGCAGCAGCTTCTTGGCGTTATCGATCCTGACCTGGATCAGGTAATCGCTGAAGCTCATGCCGATCTCAACCCGGAACAGGTTCGAAAAGTACCCCGGGGAGAGATGAACCATCTCTGCCATCTTATCGCGATTGATTCCCTGCTTGAAATTCTTCAAGACATACCGGCACGCGTACTCGGCGCGATAGTCCTGGATCTCGGTCGTCGCCACGATCATCTCACCGTTTTCACCGGTTTCGACGAGGCTGACTTCGGGCAAGGGATCGGACCAGAGTCCGACATCGCTCGGCAGGGGTGCGAGCCCCACGTCGAGTTGGGCGGTACGCGAATCCGAGAAGCCGTCGCCCCCGGTTGCGGTTTCGCCAGCGCGCGTTCCCTGCAGAAACTCCAGCACATGCTGGGCGGATTTCTGCACGTTGGCCCTCTGTGAAACGAGGACCGGCGCGTTGTAGCTTTCCTGGAAGTGATCCAGCGAGGCCTTCAGATTACCTGGGATCTCCGCAGCATATGCGAAGATCAGACGCGCTCCATCGACGAGGCTTCCATCCTCATCAGACCGGAGTTGGTGCAACAGGATCTGGGGCCCGAAAAAAGCGAAGCAGAGCTCGGCGGGATTTTTTTCCGCCGCCGCACAAAGGAACAGTATCTTTTGATACTCCTCGCGACCCGAGCTGATCAGCTTAGGGTATGAAGGGAATTCAACGACAAAACTGTTCCATGCTCCTTCAATCGGTTCCAGTCTTTCTCTCACGACTGTCCCCCTCGGACAAAGACGCTCCTTCGTATGCAAATCCACAGATGTTCTGTGCCTTAACGACTTGAACTATGATGAGACGAGTATAGAGGAACAGCCTCACTTGAACAAGAAAATAATCATCCCCGTAAACACAAACGTAGAGCAGAAGATATCCGGCTCTCCTACAAGTACGGTAATTGAATTATTATGATCAAGTCAACGTTGTTTATATCAACGGAGTAGCGCAACCCTTTTAGTAACCGACCAGTTCTCAATCTGTAATTTGCAAAAATACGTGCCGACAGCCATTGGGCGCCCCTCTGTATCGGTCCCGTTCCATGACGTTTCATATGTCCCAATAGCGCATGTTCCGTCAAATAGTGTCACAACCTCATGACCGGCAACCGAATAAACCCTCAAGGAAACCGACGGTGTTCCACTCGCATATGGAACGGGGTCGCTGTCTTTTAAGGTTTGAGCTTGATCCTCTTCCCAGACAAATCCCTCCCCGACCGTGGCGGGAATTTTATAGCGCAGTCGTGTCTGGTCGTGGAAAGGATTAGGGAAATTGTCGAGGAGGTCTGGAGACAATGATGGTGGCCGACGCCTTAACTCCTTCTTTTCCTCTGGGAGATTGTTTTGCGCCGTCTCCGAGTCCGGCTGCCCTGCGGGAAAGTTCAAAGCGGATAGACGGGTCGGCGATGCGGCCACTTCCATGCGAATCGTCTGTCCGCAGAGAGAATCCCCGAACAGCAGGGCCTCCTCCCCAAGCACGGACTCACCTTCATAGTGAAGCGTAAGCCGCCCCCCGGCCAGGGGCGCCGGCCAGCTCGTGCGAGCGCGATAAGGATGGGGATTCGCATCCACACGCCAGAGTTCGCCGAAATCGGGTCGAGGCCATGGCGCTGACCAATAGCCGTCTTCGGTCCCGTCGTCCGGCCGCCACGACACGGACAGCGGCGCTCCCACGCGGCGCTCAAGCAGGCGCAATGTCTCGGGGTCGAGCAGGACACGCGCATCTGCGGGAATCTCCAGATCCAGGCGCCAGCCTCCGTCCTCTTCGGCCCATGTACCGGCCAGGGATTCATCGACATACTTCGATCTGAGCAACGGGGGGACGATCCAGGCCACGGCCGGCATGCCCGGTTCGGCGGATGCGCCCGCGTATACGGCGTGAGCGACGGCCTGGCGGAAACGAAGCTGTGACAGGGTCGTCGTCACGGTGATCGCGCAGGTCAGCGACCCGTCGAACGGCAATTCGAGTTTACGCCCATCGACACTCGGCACGTCGGCCATTGGCTCGTCGGAGGCGGAATCCGCTCCCAACAACGTGACGCCGATCCACCAGCGCCCGCCGTCTCGCGGCAGGGTCGCGACCATCATCATCTCGTCGTCGGTCTCGCCGACGTTTGCGGCGCGCGGTATGTCCCAGCCCACATTCATCTCCTGCCACTTCCCATAGGGCAGCTCCAGGAGCAGTCGATCCCGCTCGGGTTCACCGGCGCGATTTTCGCGATGCCAGGTGGTGAACAGGGTGTTGGACAGGTGTGAATAATCCCAATGATAGGACTCGAGAAAGAGGGCCCGGCCACCTCGCATGAAGGACACGGCTGTCATGTCGTCGCCGATTGCGGCGTAGTCCTCGTCTATGAAGCCGTCGCCGTCGTCATCCTTCCCGTCTAGGCGTTCTTCGTCGATCCGGCCGTCGTCGTCATCGTCCGCGTGCGACGAGAATCCACGCCGGCCGCCCGCGTCGCCCTCGCTGTGTTGCGTGACGAAAACCCAGTCGTCGGAGCGCCTCAGGGGGCCGGAGGCACGCAGGGAGGCTGCGATGTTCAGGATGATCTGGTCGGCGGCGCCGGCCGAAGCCCGCACCGAGATCGTGCCGTCCACACCGATCTCGGCCACGGCGCCGGGAGACAACTCATGAACCTGGGCAGGCTCAACGGCGGCCGCGGAAACGGACATGAGCAGCAAGACGAACAGTAGACCCGCGCCCACCTTGCGTCTCGAATACCGCAGCTGGGCCGAGGCCCGCAAAATCATGATTCCGTGTCCTCGGTTTCCGTGTTCCCGGTCGCGGCCTCTCCGGGGTCGACATCATCCGTTTCGACGTCGTCCTCGCTTTCGAGCCGCGCCGTACCGATCACACAGTCGTCCTTGCCCTTCAGGCTGATGATTCTAACGCCCTGGGTGTTGCGGCCCATGGTGGAGACGTCTTCGACGGCCATGCGGATGATGATGCCGTTGCGGGTGATGACCATCAACTCCTGGTTGTCGGCCACTTCCTTGATGTCCACCACGTGTCCGTTGCGGTCATTGCACTTGATGGTGATCAGGCCGCGTCCGCCACGCCTCTGGGTGCGGTACTCGGACGTGGGCGTACGCTTGCCGTAGCCGTTCTCGGTAATCGTCAGGAGGGTCTCGCCTCCGCGCAGCACGACGGCGCCAATTACGCTCTCGCCCTTCTTCAGGGTAATGCCCTTCACGCCGCGAGCCGTGCGACCCATGGGCCGGATATCGCTCTCGTGGAAGCGGATGGCCAAACCATCGCTCGAGGCCAGGAACACGTCCTGGTTTCCGTCGGTGAGCTCGACCGCCACCAACCGCTCGTCGTCGAGCAGGTTGATCGCCCGGATGCCTGCGCGGCGAGGTCGGCTGAAGTCGATCAGCGGCGTCTTCTTCACGATGCCTTTGTCCGTGGCCATGAGCATGTAGTGGTCTTCCGTGAACTCGCGCACCGGAACCACGGCGTGGATCTTGTCGCCCTGGGCGATGTCGACCATGTTGACGATGGGCCGTCCCTTGGCCGCGCGGTTGGCGTTGGGGACCTGGTAGGTCTTGAGCCAATAGCACTGCCCGCGCTCGGTCAGCACCAGCAGATACTGATGCGTGCTGGCCACGAAGAGATGCTCGACCCAGTCCTCTTCCTTGGTGCCCATGGCGGTAATGCCCTTGCCGCCGCGTCCCTGGGTCCGATAGGTATCGATGGGAATGCGCTTCATGTAGCCGGCGTGGGAGATGGTCACGACCACGTCCTCGTCGGCGATGAGGTCCTCCAGGTCCAGATCGCCCTCGTCGATCTCGATGGACGTGCGCCGTTCGTCCCCGTACTTCTCGCGCACCCCTTCGATCTCTTCACGGATGATGTGCAGCTGCAGGGCGCGATTGCCGAGAATCTCCTTCAGCTTGGCGATCAGCTGGATCAGGTCGGCGTACTCGTCTTCGATCTTCTGGCGCTCGAGACCGGTCAGTCGCGCCAGCTTCAGATCGAGAATGGCCTGCGCCTGTATCTCACTCAGGTTGAAGCGTTCGATAAGGCCGGTGCGCGCCACGTCGGGCGATGCGCTCTTCTTGATCAACTCGATGATCTCGTCGATATTGTCCAGCGCGATGCGATAACCCTCGAGAATATGCGCCCGCTCCTCCGCCTTGCGCAGGTCGTACTTGGTGCGTCGCACCACGACCTCTTCGCGGAAGGCGAGGTACTCGCTCATGGTCTCCTTGAGCGACATCACCTTGGGCCGGTTGTT
>DAOVZQ010000211.1 GCA_030635025.1 bacterium | reverse complement strand
GAGGTGCCGAGATAGTCGACCCGACTGCCGACTTCGATCCGCAGCGGCGCTTCGGGTTGATGCCACAGCGTGAAAACGTCCAGGGACCATGCATGCCCGGCGATCAGGAGCATGACCATCGTCAACATGCAGGCGACAACGGCCGGGGCGCGGTGGCTCCGGCCGATGCCGTTCGAGAACGCTGGGGTATTCCGCTTAGTGGGCAATTTTCTCCCAGTAGGTCTCATAGTTGAACTCGGGGCTGTTCTCCAGGTCATGACATGTCACACAGGAGTTGCGCGCGTCCTGACGCATGGTTCCGTCGCGCCTATGGGCCGTGCCGTAACCGTGGCAGGCCTCGCACTGCACATTGCGCAGTCGATTGGCGGGCGGCCGGTCATCATAGCCTCCGATCCAGACATATCCGGTGGTATGACAGACCAGACACTCCGGAGCATCCCCCTGCCCCTTGTGCGCCAACGTGGAAAGGGCAGCGTTATGCGCGCTGGCCCTCAAGGTCTCCCATACTTCCTGGTGACATTTACGGCATTCACGGTCGGTCAGGAACGCATCGTCGGCGGAGCCCAGGGTTTGCTGGTACTCGCCGCGCGCCAGGATACGGAACTCTTCGAGGTGCAGCTTGAACGCGTTGATGCGCTCGAGCATCACGGGGTCATCCGCCACCTTGTCGTTGAGTTCGGTCACGACGATGTCGAAGGCCTTGAGGTCTCCCGTATCGGCGGTAAAATGACCGTTCAACCGCCCCATATAACGTCCTTCGTACGACGCGGCGATCAAGGCGGCCTTGTGCAGAATACGCTCGGTCCGGTAGGGCCGACGCGAGTGTCCGGCCAGACAGATATCCACGCCCTGAACCTCGGCCAAAATGGCTTCCGTACCGGCATCCCCCATATGGGAAAGTAGAATGATGGTCTCCGCACCGGCCTTGTGCATACGGGGGATCAGACCACGGAGCGTTTCGGCCGGATCATCAACCTGAAAGATCTCTTCCTTGGCGGACATGGTCGTAATGGTCAGCTTCGGATCCAGTACCGAGCAGATCCCGAAAGTGACGCCGCCGCGTTCAATCAGCAAAAACTCCGGTAGAAGCAGATCGCCACTATCCGGCAAGCGCACGTTGGCGCTGGTGAACGGCAGGTGATACGTGTCGATCATTTCCCGCAGAAAGGGCAGGCCGTAGTTCAGATCGGCATCGCCGAGCCCGATGGCGTCGTATCCGAACTCACTGGTGATTTCACAGACGAACCGCGTCTGTTCGCGCATCATGCGCGCACGGTTGCCGAACAGGTCGCCGGCGTCGATCATCAGAACCGGGTTGCCTTCGTTCCAGACCTCATCAAGGACGGTGGCCCGCCGGGCCACCCCACCACGTCGGTTGCTCTTTCAGCCACAGGGTTCGATTTTTCCTATGATGTCCGAGTTGTAGACGATCGTCACCGGCTTCCACTCGCCGGGATCCTGTGCATAGCTGTTTGATGAGGACAACAGACCGCTCAGCAGCAGGCTGCAGATGACGAGCATAAGAGCCCAAGGTATGCCGATACGCTTGAGGTAAGCCATTGTTACTCCGTGGTCGAACGCCGTGAATCGATGATGCGGTGAGAGAGGATACCGTCGCCGCCCACCGTCAAACCCCTTCGGCGCATGCAGGTTCCCGCGCCTTCCGGATAATGATACCAGTCCTGACATGGGTGGGCAAGAGTGGGCGCGCATCTCCAGGCAACAAAAAGGGGGCCGTCAAGACAGCCCCCTCGCTATCGGCCCATGAGGCCTCTACTTCTTCGAAACACGCTCCTTGAGCGTCTTACCCGCGGAAAATGCGGGATACTTGGTCGCCGGGATCATGATCTCGGCGCCGGTCTGCGGATTGCGGGCCTTGCGCTTCTTGCGATTGCGACGTTCGAAGGTGCCGAAACCGGTCAGCTGAACCCTCTTTCCCTTGGCGACCTCGGTCGCGATGATGCCCTCACGAGGCACCGTCGAGAAGATGGCGTTGACGGCTGACGTAGCATCCTTCTTGGACAGCCCGGACTTCTTGGCGACTTCATTGATCAGTTCGGTTTTATTCATGATATCACCTCCTTGTTCATATGGAATCGCGAACACGACGTCGTGTCAATACAAAAAATGCAGTTTTTCCAGTCCTGGAGCGGGGTTTCGCCGACTGATCAGAAATAGCCTCCGGTGGCGCGGCCATATCCGCCGACCATGTCCTCCTTGCCGCGAGTCACCTTGACGTCGGGAATGGCCTTCAACGAAAGAATGAAACCGAACTGGGAATCGACTGCGTTGACCGTGCGTGAGAAGCGAAGCTGCCAACAGTGGAGATCCCGCGAGAGATTCCAGGTCTGGTTTGTCAGGGTCCCCCGCTCGATGTCGTACGACGTACGGTAGTCGAATGTCCAGTTACGCGTGACCGTGGCGCCGATGTTCAAGCTCACACGCGCCGTCGTATTGTCGCTCAGATGATCCTTCGAGTAGGAGAAGTTGCTGCCCATACGCCAGGGGATGAAACGCCCGCCCTCGGTATCGTCGCGCTCGGTCTTGGCCTCTTCCGCACCGAAGTACCCGAAGCCCGGAAAGTCCTCCTGACGATCCCGCCCATCGATATAGCCTTCCTGCTCGTCCAGGAACAGGTAGGTGTCGTCCGTCTCGGGCACACCCGTCGAATCAGCCTCGACACCGAGCAGGTCGATGGCGCTGTTCTTCGCCTGCTCAGGCTCCAGCACATTGCCCCCCCCCGTGTCAATCCGCCCGCCGAAGCTCAGTCCGTAAACCATGCGCGTGTTGGTGACGCGCTTGGCGTAGGGATCGATGGACTGGTTGACCGTCACCTTCAGATTACGGCTCTTGCCCGGCTTGATGGTGATCGCGCTGTTGATCGTCTGCCAACGCCGGTCCGGTTCGCGCTCAGGGTAATAGCTCGTACTCAGACCCCAATCGATCAGACCGTCCAGCTTCTTGTACTCCGCGGTCGAATCGGTCCCGGCTCCGGACAGGTACTTGGCGTCGAAGCGGTTATTCAGCGAAAATCCGAACGACTCGGAGCGGCTCTGCTTGCCGGCGATCGACGGCGACAGACGGTGGCTCGCGTTGAAGGTGAAGGTATGCCGGATCGCCCGCAGACGCCCAATCCTGGGCTGAAGAATGCCGTACAGCTTGGTTTGCGCCGATGAGTTGATGGAAAAGCCCGTGTCTGTGTTCTCGACGATCGAACGCACGTCCTCGGCCACCACGTTCGAATCCTCGTCGAACGCATACAGGGTGCTACTGTCGTCGACCCGCGTCCAGGAATGGTTCGCACTCACGCCGGTGCTCGCGGTCAGGAAGAAAAATCGCTGCTGCTTGAGCGACAGGGAAGCCGACCCGCGGGCCGAGTGCAGCGTATTATCCGTCGTCTCGTACGACTTGCGCGTGCTGCTGAAATCGTAGTTGTGACTGACATAAGTGCTTCGCAACAGGTTCCCGAAGAAATTGCCCTTGTGCCCCGTCCGAAGGGCCGGCATCAACGACGTACTCTTGAAGGTCAGCTTGAGCTGGGGAAAGCTCTGGGTCGCGAGCAGATTGTTCAACATGATGTCGTCATCCTCGCGGTTGACGAACTCGTCGCGCTTGAAGTTGAGCGATGCGCTCAGACTAGACCAGTTGCGACTCATGTAGATGGTCGACGTCTGCTGGCCGCTGATGACCTCCTGCCCCACGTCGTTGATCAGGTCCTGCCGCGAAATGGTCTTACTCGACATCTGCACGTTGGAACGGAACCGGTAATAGTCGAAGAGGGTCTCCTGGTTGTGATTCCAGCGCAGCTGCCACTCGCGGGTTCCCGCCTGGTCGCCGAGCGTCGTGCGCCGCGAGTAATTGATGCCGCCGTTGAAGCTGTAGCGCTTGATGTAGCGGTTGCTCATCAGCCAGGTCAGTTCGCGATTCTCGTTGTAGTCGCCTCGGACGGTGAAGTCGGTGTAGTCGTTGGTCGCCCAGTAATAACCCCAGTCCCGGATATAACGACCCGTCCGCTCGGACCAGCCGAAGTTGAAGTTCGGAAAAAGGATTCCCGACCTGCGCCCGGTATCGAGCGCCTTGAAGTAGAAGGGCAGGGCGAAGATCGGCACATTCCCGATCTTCATCACGATGGGCTTGGCCACCACCTTGTCACCAGTCTTGATCTTCATCTTGTCAGCCCAGAAATGATAGTGGGGCTCTGCCAGGTCGCATGAGGTCATCTTGCCTGACCGGATCTTCAGGGTGCCGTCGTCGAAGCGCGTGATTTCTTCGCCCACATAGAAGAACTCGTCCATGTTGGTCGCACCCTCGAGCACGGCGCCGGTGCGATGCTGGAAGCCGTAGCCCAACTGATGGCCGGCGATCTTCTGCGAAGCATCGATCAGCAGGGGATTTTCCTCGGCGTAAAGCTCCCGGGACTCCAGATCCATACGCACCTTGCCGGCGGTCAGATCAAGGGATCCGTAGACGAGTTTTCCCTGTCCGGTGATGTGAATCGCCCGCCCGGACAAATCGAAAATGGCGGCGTGTCCCTGGTATTCCACCTTTTGACGATTGGCCCCGAAATCCCAGGTGCGACGACCGTCGGACAGGGTGTCGCTGACCGCACGGCGCAGGATCTCGACCAGGGCGCTGTCGGCCAAAACAGCTGCCAGTATGGGGTCGGCGGCGAGCGAGGCGAGGGTCGAATCGCCGTCGGTAAATTCCATGTTTCCCTGTGCGACAGCCGCGAGCAGGGCCGCCATATCTCCCGACGTGAGACTGTCCGGCGAAAAGAGCGAATCGGAGTCGGCGACGGCCGACGTCAGGCTGTCCAGGACCGCGGCGGCCCGGTCGGCGACCACGCCCAGCTCTTCCAGTCGCATGAAGGAATAAACGCCGCTCATATTGCCGCTGACATCCACCTGACGCACCTTGCCGTCCCCGAAAGCGATGGCGATGGTGTCGCCCGTGACGTCGTTGTAGGCCACTTCCTCGGCGACGTCGAGCGGCACGTAGACGCTCCGAGCGTTGCCGATAACCACGGAGCGGTCCGGCGCCTCGTCCGCGAAGTAGACGGTGATGTCGTCGCCCGAAAGCTCGTCGGTACCGGGCAGGCCAAGGAACTGCTCCGCCAGTTCGGCGGGCTTCTCGTCGATGACCCAGGCCTCGCGCCGCAGGTGAACCCGATCCAGATCGCCGTCCACGTAGACGAATTCGATCTCTTCGGCGTTCATGGTGCTGCCCTCGCCGTCGTCCAACTGGGGCTCCCCTGTCAGCACAACGCGATCCTGCCCATGAATGACGGCCGTGTCCGCGGTGGCAATCGTGGGCCCCTGCAGAATCCGTACGCTGTCCACCAACACAACCCGTTCTTCGGCGTTGTAGAAATGCATGATCTCGGCGGTGGCCCGCAGCGGTTTCTGGCCCTGCTCGCGGCTGGTCAGGACCGGATCGCGATCGACGACCGCATAGTCGTCCTGTCGATAGAAGAGCGCGTGCTGGCCGGTGACCAGGCTCGAACTCTCCGGATCGACGATCTTGACATTTCCGCTGGCCTCGCCGCGGTCCTCCCCTTCCCAGCGCGTGATGGT
>DAOVZQ010000119.1 GCA_030635025.1 bacterium | reverse complement strand
GTGGTGCTGATCAAGACATAGGGCTCGAAGAAGAAGTCCTCGCCGGCGTCGTAGTGCAGGTAAAGTCCCATCAGGTCCGTATCACCGACATCGGTCACATACTTGCCGCCGAAGGTTTCGACCAGCTTGAAGTTGAAGAAGTCCAACCAGCCGCTGTCGAAGCTGTAGTGGTGGTGGCAGCCTTCGAAGGTGATGTTGCGGGCCAGGTCCCAGTCCTCGGCACCGATCAGGCGTTCGCGGCCGTAGGCCAGGGGCATGCGGCCTATCGTGACGTCGAAATCCTCGAAGAGGAAATCGGCCATTGTGAAGCTGGCCTGGAAGATGGAATTGGCGTCTATGGCGGGATCACCGAAGATCTGGTAGTTCTCGACGGTCATCATGTAGGACGCATTTTCGCTGACGTCGCCGCCGAAGGACACGCGCGAGCGCATGTGTCCGGCGCCTTCGCCGTCGTCGATATCGCTGTTCTGGTCCATGTTGTCCATGCCCTGCCAGCGATAGACCATGCTGCCGCTCGTGTCACCGGCGAGAGCGTTCGCGGTCATGCCCATGCCGATCAGCAGGGCCAAGGCGAACGTCAGGAAAGCTATTCTTTTCAACATTGTCCACTCCTCCGTGATTAGACAAGATCGGGTCACATCGATCCTCATTGATGGGTCGTCTGACGACCGTGCAATTTGTCAGATCGATATCACCCCCTCACAACACTTGTAAACAGATCCGACATCCTGTCGGCTATTGCGGGCCATCCGAATCGATTCTCGATGATCGTCCGCGCGCTCAAGGCTCTGTCCGCCGTTGTCGCCCGGTCATCGAGCATTTGGCGGATCGTCTCGGCGAATGATCCGTCCGGTTCGCCGATCCAGAGCGCCTGATCATCATCGCATGCAATGCCCTCGGCACCGGTCGGCGTCGTCGCCACCGGAATGCCGTGGGCCATGGCTTCGAGGATCTTGATCTTGATACCGCCACCCTCGGTCAGGGGAGCGGCAAAGAGACGGCAGCGTCGGTACAGATCCGTCAAGTCCTCGACGAAGCCCAGTGCTTTGATGGACGGGTCCTTGCTGCCGTGCGCAGTCAGAAAGCTGCGCGATCCCCGGCCGGCAAGTACCATTTCCATGTCCTGACTGTATTTGGCGACTATAGGCCATACCTTGTCAATGAGAAATTTTGCCGCTTCCTGGTTGGGTTGGTGGGAGAAACTGCCTACGAAGAGCAGCCTTGTCGGCGGCTCGGGAGCCCAGACCGGCAAAATGGCGGTAGTGTCGATGCCAAGCGGTATGGTGTGACACGCCCGGCCCCCGTCGGCAATAAGCAGGTCCCGGTCCTGGTCGGTGACCAGAAAGGTGGCGTCCGCCCAGTGAGTGGCCTGAACCTGCAGGCGTTGCCAAGCCGAGGTCTGATTCCTCAACGCCAAGATGCGCAGGGGGTTACGTGCTGCCTGTAGCCGGCGCTGGCGGGGGAGGGAACTCAGCTCGTCGCTACCCAGGCAGAGGCGACAGTCGAGTCGACCCTCGTCGCGCATTCGACTCAAATCCCTCAGATACAGGATCATCTGCATACCTTCGACCAGAACGACATCGGGTCTCGCCGCGATAACGGCATCGCACAGTCGGCGCGACAGGCCGGTGGACCAGTATTTGGCCATGTAATAAGGATGTCCGTGCAGAGCGCCCCGCAGCCCCGCACTTGCCCGTCCAGCAATCAGTTTTACTCGTGCGATGCCGCGGGTGTTGAAGTCCAGGAACGGCAAGCCGACGACCGTAACGCCCAGATCGGCTGCCGTTTCCGCATCGAGGGTCTCCTCGCCGGGGCGTTGCAGTGAAATGAGTGTGGTTTCGTGGAGACGGCCCAGATGCAGGACCATGTTGCGGGTGGAGACGCCACCACCATGACCGACGCGGCGGTGGGGCAGATACGGAGAAATGATGACCAGCCGCATGGAGAATCGATCAGTAGAGGATGTAGCCCTTGGAGTCGGCCAGGTCCTTCTTGACCTTTTCGAGCTCCACTTCGAATTCCGGCGTACCGTCTTCAAGGTAGGACTTGTTGGTATGAATCCAGGCTGCGGCTTCCTCGTCGATCTCGTCCTCGACGCGGAGCAGTTCCGTGATTTTACTCTCGATCAAAAAGCCAAAGCGGTCCTCGGCCAACTCGAGGTCCACGTGCTCTTCGTTCAGCAGCGTGTCGGCGATCTCTGTGGAGATCTTTTCTATGCGTTCTTCGGAAAGCCTCATGATCGTTGCTCCTGGCGAACCGGTCAGAGAATGAAACCGTGTTTTTTGCAGATCTCGCGCTTCATTTTGGAGCGCAGCGCGCCGTAATCCATATCCATGGCGCGGATCTCGCTGTTGTGTTCGTTGAGAAGCTCGTCCACCTCGGCGTCGATTTCCTCCTCGGCGCGCATGTCGTCGTAGAAGGTGTCGGTTATGACGCGGTAGACCAGATCTGGGTTGGTCTGGATGTGGACTTCCGGGGTGCGCTCGATCATCTCGAGGACCTTTTCGCCGAGGAAGTCGATCTTGTTGGGTGACAGTCGCACGTTCGCTCTCCGTGGCAGGGAACCTATCTGGGACACGATGGGCCCATACAACGTCTTTTCCCGCCTCTTGGCAAGTTCAATTCCATCACTTACCCTACTGCACTTAGGATCGTGTGTCGAATCGGAACCGGCCCCTGGAACCGAGACAGTCGCCGTGTGTAGAAGCGCGCCGCATATGAACGGCACACCCACTCATCAAGGAGATCGATTCAGTGACCGAGAAC
The DNA here is from genome assembly GCA_030635025.1 of bacterium. GTDB lineage: Bacteria > Krumholzibacteriota > Krumholzibacteriia > LZORAL124-64-63 > LZORAL124-64-63 > JAHIYU01. The sequence goes on along the minus strand of DAOVZQ010000119.1, from coordinate 4,474 downwards.
CTGGATACCGCCCGCGTCGAGGATGTGTCGCGGCGACTGGACGAAGTACTCGCCGAAGCGGGTAAAGTGGTCGTGGGGCAGCGCTCCATGCTCGAGGGCTTGCTGCTGGGGCTGCTGACGGGGGGGCACATCCTGTTGGAGGGCGTGCCCGGTCTGGCCAAGACCCTCGCGGTCCAGACCCTCGCGGGTGTCCTGGATACGGGTTTCCAGCGCATCCAGTTCACGCCCGACCTGCTGCCGGCGGACATCATCGGCACCACGATCTATCGGCACGAGACGGGGGCCTTCACGGTCAAGAAGGGACCCGTTTTCAGCAACATCGTGCTCGCCGACGAGATCAACCGCGCCCCGGCCAAGGTGCAGAGCGCGTTGCTGGAGGCCATGCAGGAACGCCAGGTCACCATCGGCGAGGAGACCTTTCCCCTGGACGATCCCTTCCTGGTGCTGGCGACCCAGAACCCCATCGAGCAGGAGGGGACCTACCCCTTGCCCGAAGCCCAGGTCGACCGTTTCCTGCTCAAGCTTCGGGTCGGTTACCCGTCCCGCGACGAAGAGCGCATTATCCTCGACCGCATGGCCGGCAAAGTGCCGCCGCGCGTGAATCCGGTGTTGGGACCGGATGAGATCCGCGCCATCCGAGCGACGGTCAACAGTGTCTTCATCGACGAGAAGATCAAGGACTACATTCTCGATCTCGTCTTCACGACCCGCGAGCCGGCGGCCTACGGACTGGATGTGGCGGCCCTGATAGCCTATGGCGCCTCACCAAGAGCCACGCTGGCCCTTACCCAGACGGCGCGGGCGCGGGCCCTGATGTCCGGACGAGCATTCGTCGTTCCCGAGGACGTCAAGACGGCGGCTCACGCTGTCCTGCGCCATCGCATACTTGTAACCTACGAGGCCGAAGCGGAGCAATTGACGAGCGACGACATCATCGACCGGCTCCTGGACCATGTGGAAGTTCCTTAGTAGACCCAACGCGGGCGACGACGCGAAAGCGGTCCAGGGGGACCGCGGCGCCATCACGCCCCAGATGATCGAAGCGGTGCGCAGGATCGAGATCCGAGCGCGTCGCCTGGTGGATGAAACCTTCTCCGGGGAATACCACTCCGTTTTCAAGGGCCGCGGTGTCGAGTTCCGTGAAGTGCGCGAGTACGTGCCCGGGGACGACGTACGGACGATCGACTGGAACGTGACCGCCAGGGCGGACGTCCCCCATGTGAAGCAGTTCGACGAGGAGCGCGAGCTCACGGTCATGCTGGCGGTGGACGTGAGTCGTTCCGGACGTTTCGGTTCCGGCGAACAGACGCGCCTGGAAGTGGCGGCCGAGCTATGCGGCGTACTGGCCCTGTCCGCAACGGCCAACCGGGACAAGGTCGGCCTGGTGCTCTTTTCCGATCGCGTCGAACTCTATATCCCACCCGCACGCGGACGAGGACACGTGTTTCGCATCATCCGGGAACTGCTGGCGGCCGAGGTCGAAGGCAGCGACACGGATATTCGCGCGCCCCTGGAACTGATGGGATCGGTCCTCAAACGCAAGACCACGATATTTCTGGTTTCCGATTTCTGGGCCACTGGTTTCGAACGCCCGCTGCAGGTTGTGGCCCGGAGGCACGATATGGTCGCGGTGCGGGTCCGCGATCCACGCGAGACCGATCTGAGCGGCGCCGGACTTGTGCGCTGGATCGATGCCGAGTCAGGACGCGAGCAGCTGGTGGACGCCGCCCGGTCAGACGTTCGCCAAATCCTCGGCGACAATGCAGCGAGGCACGATCGCGACCTGTCCGAACTGTTTCGTCGGTCCCGCATGGACGTGATCGACATCGATACGACCCGTTCCTATGTGGATCCCCTGAGGCAGTTCTTCACGCGACGCATTCGCCGGGCCGGGAGGCGACTGTGAGACTGGGATTTGAGATCCGCATCCTGGTATATGCATGGTTTGTCTGTGTCGGGTCCGCTGTTGCCCAGACGGGCGCCGTACCCGTCGCGCCGGTCGCGGCTCCTCCCGACACGGCGGTGTTGAGGCTGGTCCTGCCGGGTGACGATCCCATGCCCGCGCTACGATCCGCCGGTCCGGACTCGATTTCCTTCGGCGGCGAGATCACGGTTGTCTGTGCGTTACCGGAGCCACCAGTTGATGTGGTGCTGGATTCGCTTCATTGCGATGCACCCTGGGCCGAAGTCGTGCAGTACAGCGGCATCACGAATGGCGAGTTCACATTGCGACTGAGGCTCACCCGTGCCGGCCCTTATCGTTTGGCGTGGGCGGATGGACCGGGCACGACACAGGTTTTCCATGTCGTGGGACGTCTAGGGGAGGCCGATCAACCGCTGCCCGTCCGGGATCCGCGACGGCTCGACTGGTACTGGTGGCGACTTCTGCTCGCGACACTGATCGCCGCCGCATTGATGGTGTTGTTCAGACGACTGAGGCGCGCCCCTGGGGAAAAAGACGCCTACAGCGACCCCCTGCCGCCGCCCGCCTGGATGCAGGCCGCCGTGGATCTGTGCGGCTTGTACGACGGAGGCCTGGCGGCCCAGGGAGCCGGTCGGGCGTTTCTTCACGAACTGGATCTGATCTTCCGCCGATTCCTGGCGGGACGTTTCCATGTCAAGGCCGTGGAGATGACACCCGAGGAGATTCGGGATGCACTTGGCCAACGATCCCATCCGATCCGGCTGGGTGAGCGCTTCGCCGAAATCCTGGTCCGTTGCGATCGCCTGCGCTTCTCGCCGGGCGAGGTGCCTACTCGTATCTGCCACGATCATATGCACGAGGTTTTCGACGCCGTGGCGGATACGCGATTAACGTCACGCCTGACCGTCGTGTCCGCTTCTCTGGACGTGGAGGCTCGTCGCTGTTGGAACCGTCTCGAGGAAAATATTCCACAAGCCGAAGCGGCTGGTTCGGGGGAGCGTCATGTTTGAATTGGCCCATCCCGAGATCCTGCTTCTGGCCCTGCCGGTCATTGCCGCCGCATTGATGTTGCGCCGACGTCGCGTCGATACCGCGGCCCTGCGTCATCCCCATCTGGCGTTGCTGGCCGACACCGGTATCGGTCTGCGCGAACGGCTGTGCCTTGTGTTGCCTTGGCTTCGCCTTGTCGCCCTGTTGCTGCTGGTGATCGCCCTGGCCCGTCCGCGGGACGTTCACAATCTGCGTGAGATCGAGGGGGAGGGCATCGACATCGTGGTGGCCCTGGATATCAGCGGCAGCATGCGCGCACTCGATTTCCAGCCCGATAATCGCCTGGCCGTCGCCAAGTCCATCATCCACGACTTCATCATGGGACGGACCCAGGACCGGATAGGACTCGTGGTCTTCGCCTCGCGTGCGTTCACACAGTGTCCGTTGACTCTCGACCGGTCGATCCTGACGGGTTTTCTGGACGAGGTCGAGATCGGTCTGATCGAGGACGGCACCGCCATCGGTCTCGGATTGGCCACGGCCGTCAATAGACTCCGCCATTCCGAGGCCGTCAGCCGTACGGTCATCTTGCTGACCGACGGCAGCAACAATATCCCTACGTTGGAACCGGAAACGGCAGCCGAGCTGGCGCGTACCCTGGGTGTCCGGGTCTATACCGTGGGGGTCGGCAAGCACGGCAAGGTGCCTTTCCCCGACGACCGCAGACTGATGGGCCGACGGACGCGCATGGTCGAGATGCCCCTGGACGAAGACCTTTTGCGCGAGATCGCCCGCGTCACCGACGGTGAGTACTTTCGCGCCGTGGATGCCGAGGCCCTGGCCCGCATCTTCGCGACCATCGACGAGTTGGAAACCAGCCGCTACCGGACAACCGTGACGACCTGGTACGAGGAGCGTATGGCCTGGTTCGTTGTGCCGGCTCTGCTTCTGCTGCTGCTGGATGTTCTGTTCGGAGCCGTTTGGCTGCGCCGGATACCCTAAGACTGATCCGACGCGGGAGTGTCGGAGAGGAGATGATTTGAGATTCGCCGCCGGACATTGGCTGATGTTGCTGGGGATCGTACCGGCCCTCTGGCTCTACCTGCGCTGGGGTGACGGGCTGGCGCGCCGTCGTCTGACACGGTTGTTAGGCCCCAGGGCCGGGGAACACGTGGAACACATGCCTCCCGCGGCGCGCCAATGGCGGCGCTTCTTTGTCCTGATCGGCTTGGTCTGGCTCATAGTCGCCCTGGCTCGTCCCCAGTGGGGCGCCAACGAAGTCGTCGTACAGCAGCGCGGCACGGATGTGGTCATAGCCCTCGACATCTCCAATTCCATGCGGGCCGAAGACGTCGTTCCCAATCGGCTGGTCCGGGCCCGCGCCGAACTGGGCACATTGCTCGAGACCTTCGATCGCGGGCGAGTGGGGCTTGTCCTCTTCGCCGGTCAGGCGTTCGTCCAGTGTCCCCTGACCCTTGATCTGGGCACGGCGCAACTCTTTCTGCGTATGGCCGATCCAGACATGATTTCTGCCCAGGGCACGGCTATCGGCGCGGCCCT
>DAOVZQ010000323.1 GCA_030635025.1 bacterium | reverse complement strand
GTCTTCGCCGCTCTGGTCCTAACGGCGCTCGCATCCCAGATGTCGGTGGCGATCAGCCAGATCCTGCTCGGTCTGGCCCTGCTGATCGCCCTGGTCCGGCTCGCTATGCGCCGGGATCATCCGCATCGGACCGGGGTCGAATTGCCGGGGCTCCTGCTGATCGGCTGGGCCCTGTTGATGATCCCCTTCTCCACCGACCCAGGAAACAGTCTCATCCTGGCCAAGCGCTTCTATCTGTTCAGCGCCCTGTGGCTCTGCGCCTGGTACGTGCGGGGGGAGGGGCGGCGTACCGTTTTGCTGGTCGCCTTGTTGTCTGGAGCCGTCTTCAATTGCGTGTTCACCCTCGTGACCGAGTCCTGGTTGCCCGGCGACATCACCAAGCGCATCTCCATGATGCAGCACAGCACCATAACCGGTGGCTGGCTGGTCATGGCGGCCGCTCTGATTGCCCTGGCCCACGTGTTGCACGGACGGGGCCGTTGGCCACGCACCCTGTCGGCCGTGGGACTTTTGTCCATGCTGGCGGCTTTGGCGCTTACCCAGAGCCGGGGTGCATGGCTCGGTTTCGCAGCGGGTGCGGCCGTCGTACTGGCCCTGCGACGTGGGCGATTCGTGCTGATCCTGGCAGCAGGTGCGGTACTATTTTTCGCTCTGGGCCCGGATGTTTTTCGGGACCGGCTCAAGACCATAGTCGATCCGAATTACAGGACCAACGTCCAACGTTTCGATATGTGGGAAGCGGGCTGGGATCTGGTCAAGGCGAATCCCGTCACCGGTGTGGGCGACCGTAATCTCAAGGACTTCTGTCCGGACCTGCGTTACAACGACAACTCCGATCGCGTGACCCGATTGTCCCATTTTCATTCCAATACAATCATGATGGCCGTGATCTGGGGTCTGCCCGGACTCGTGCTGGGTGTGTGGTTTCTGGTCGCCCTCGTTTGGCGTTTCTGGCGTCGGTTCAGACTGTTCGGCGGAATCACCGGTCATGGCCCCCCCATGCGGCGGGTTTGGCTGGTGGCCGCGCTGGGTGTATGGACAGCCGTGAACGTGACCGGTTTTTTCGACTGGTCCTTCGGCGACCCGGAACTGAGCCTCGTCTTCTTCATGACGTTCGGTGCGGCGCTCTCTCTGGACTGATCCCCTTGCGGATACTATTCTTGAATCACGAGACTTCGTGACCGCATGACGCCAGGCGCGATTCCTGCCCGCCCACCGCTGCGCAAACACCCCCGAAGAAGTCCTGGATACCTTTCCGCGGGAACTGCCGGCGGGTAGTAAAGACCCAATATCTGCGGTTGCCTGTGTGGTGGCTGTAGGGTATTGTCTCCGGCCCGGCTTCGTTCTGTACCGATAGACTGTTCAACGGGGTTGAAACCCCCTGATTCGTCCCACCGCAAGGGAGTAAGACCAGATGTCAAGAGAACTCAGGTCCAAGCGCACCCTCGGGTTGCTGGCCGTCCTGTTGGCCTTCGGGTTGGTCGCCACCGGCGTCCAGGCCCAGGCCGATCACCTGTTGTTGACCAAGGTGGTCGTCAAGACGCGTCCCGTTCCCACCTATGGTAGCGAGTACGTCGCGATCACCAACCCGACCGCCGCGTCCATCGATCTTTCCACCTACTACCTAACCGACGCGACCTTCTCCGGCGCTCCCTACTGGGAACTGGCGCAAGGTGACGGCGCGGGCGGCGGCGGGACCAACGGCGATTTCAACGCCCGTTTCCCGGACGGCGCGAGTCTGGCGGCAGGTGAAACGATCGTCATTGCGGTCGAAGGCAGCAGCGTTTTCCAGACCCAGTTCGGTATCCTGCCGGACTTCGAACTCTTCGAGGACGGCACCGCACCGGACGATGTGCCCGATCTGGTCGAAGCGCATCCCGGAAGCATCGGCACCGGGCTGGGCAACGCGGGGAGCAACACGCCCCCGAGCGACGGCTGGCTGGACAACGAGGAAACCCTGGTTCTCTACACCTGGGACGGCTCGAGCGATCTCGTCCAGGACGTGGATTACCTGACCTGGGGCGGGACCACCACGCGGGCCGACAAGACCGGCCTGGACGTCGACGGCCCCGATGCGGACTCGACGCCGACCGCTTACCTGGCCGACACCGTAGTCGGCAGCCAGTCGCCCATGACGGTCAGCACCTTCCTGGAAGCCAACGACCGTCTGGACGACGCCGAAGGCACCGAAACCTTGACCGGCGGCAACGGCCTCGGCGGCCACGACGAGACCAGCGAGAATCTCGCGGTCACCTGGGGAATCACCGGCACCATGACTCCGCCCGTGAGCGGCACGGCCCGTTTCGCCGCGCCCGTGATCACGGCGGCGGCCCTGGCCGGCGCATCCCAGACCGAGGACGTCGACGTGGCGATCGACATCACCCTGATCTCCCCGCCCTCCAACGCGGCCGACGAGATGGTCTTGCGCTATCGGGTCGACGGGGGAAGCTGGAGCACCGTCGGCGCCTATCCCGAGAGCGGCAACGACTGGAGCGCCACGATCCCCGGCCAGCTGCGTGATGTCGTGGTGGACTGGTGGGTCACGGTTACGGGCGAAGAGCCCGGCACCGACACATGGCCTTCCGCCGCGCCCTTCTACTTCGAATCCTACACGGTTCTGCCCCCGGTCGATCCGGGTGACGGGCCGGCACATTTGTTGTTCACGGAAGTCTGTGTCACCTACAGTGAAAATGAGTTTGTGGAGATCTACAATCCCACCGACGAAGATGTGTCGCTCGACAACTACTACCTTACCGACGCCGTCCACGATGATCAGGGGTACTGGCTGATTTCCGCCGGTGTCCTTGATAGCGACACTATTGGTGGCGGTACCTACAACGATTTCCAGGCTCATTTCCCCTCGGGATACGTAATCCCGGCCGGAGAAACGATCACAGTTTCACTTTTCGGCAGCGACGGTTTCTCGACCGCTTGGGGTATCGATCCCGATTTCGAGTTGATAGAGGACGGAACGTCCGACGCCATTCCCGACATGCTCGAGGTGTTCCCCGGCAGTAACCAGGCCGGACCGCCCTACGATACGGCTGCGGGCTTGACCAACTCTTCGGAAACGATCGTTCTCTACTATTGGGACGGCGTCACCGACTTGGTCACTGATATCGACATGTTCTTCTGGGGCAGTACCGAAAGCGCATTTGTCGATAAAACGGGTGTCACCGTGGGCAGCTCGACTTATGCTGCGGATACAGCCATTGGTATTCAGGATCCTTTCCCCTCCTCGCACGATGGTGGCAGTTCTTTCCACCGTTTAATCGTCGAGGAAACGGGAGAAATCGATTCCGGTGGCAACGGCGCACTGGGCCACGATGAGACCAGTGAGCCTCTCAGTACAACTTGGGTTATTGGTACCGGTAGCCCGGGTGTTTTTGGTGCAGTCTCCCTGGCCATCAACAACGCCGTACTTACTCCCTCTCGTCCGCAGCCCGATGAGTCTGCCAACGCCGTCGTGACCGTATTGGGCTCCGTGACGGTAACCGGTGTCACGCTGCATTATACTGTCGACGGTGGCCTGTTCAACGCGGTTACCTGCATCGACGCAGGTGGTGGCGAATGGACCGGGACCATACCGGGCTTGCCCGACGGCAGCGTGGTCACCTGGTATGTAAGTGCCGATGGTGATGGCGGAGAATCAGCCGTATGGCCGACGGGAGCTCCCGGGAATACGATGGGTTACACGGTGGAGTTGTATGTACCGGGCGACGGTCCTCCACATCTTCTGCTAACGGAAGTGTGTGTCACTTATAGCGATAACGAGTTCGTCGAAATCTATAATCCAACCGATGAAGTCGTCTCCCTGGACAACTTCTACCTCACCGATGCCATTCACAGCAGCCAGGGCTACTGGTTGATCTCGGGCGGGAATCTCTCCAGTGAAACCATTGGAGGCGGAACCTATAATGATTTCCAAGCTAGGTTCCCGTCAGGCCATTCGATTCAGCCTGGCGAAGTGATTACGGTATCGCTGTTCGGAAGTGACGCCTACTCAACGGCCTGGGGTATCGATCCCGACTTCGAGTTGATAGAGGATGGCGCTGCCGATGCAATTCCCGACATGCTTGAAGTTTTTCCCGGCAGTAACCAGGCCGGACCGCCCTACGATACG
>DAOVZQ010000417.1 GCA_030635025.1 bacterium | reverse complement strand
CGTCGATGCCGGTGCCGTCATCCACCATCTGCAGCTCGGGCGGAATGTTCCAGTTCAACGGCAGCTTCTCGCCGTTGATGGAGATGGAGTCGCCGGCCACCAGGCCGATCAGGCTTGCGTCGACGTAGAAGAGAACGTCGATGTCATGGGCCGTGAATTGACTCGGATCCTGGTTGTTCCACCAGACATCGATCTCGTCGTTGGCGCCGGTGGCCAGGTCGAGCGTGTGCAGGCGGTTGCCCGCGATGGGCTCGTAGGTCGCGCAATCGTAGACCCACTTCCATTCCATGTTGGCCGTGGCGGTGCCCGCGCCGCAGTCGCCCGCGATGCAGAAGTCCGCGTCGACCTCGTAGACGCCGCCGCCCACGTCCACACCATCCATGCCGTCACAAAGACCCCAGCTCAGGGGCGACGGACTGCCTTCAACCGTAAAGCCGCCGTAGGGCTCGGTCTGCGAGGCCAGGAACTGGCTCATGCGGCCGCGGAACAGGACGTTCTTCACGGCGAAGCAGGCCACGTTGGTCGTGCCGTTGGCCACGATGGGGTTGCCGGCCAGGTCCTGCACGTTGGTCACGGTGACCTGGTACATCGAGGCGCTGGGGCCGATGTCGGCGGCCAGGGTCAGGTGCACGATGTTCAAGCTGCCCGCGTCACGCGCCGCGGCGGTGACCGTCGCACCCGTCACGGCGTAGTTGCCCGCGATCTCGGCGGTGGCCAAACCTACCGGCTCGTTGAAGGTCACGTCGATCTGACTGTCGACCAGGTGCAGCGCACCGTTGACCAGCGGCGGATCGGGATCGGCCGAGGCCTGGACTATGTAGGGCAGGAAAAAGAGCATGGGAATGGGCGTCGTGGTTTCCCAGGCCGTGCCACCGGGGGTCGAGAGCTGGCTGCCGTCGTTGGCCGCGGCGTCCAGGGGACCCTTGTTGACACCGTCCTGGGTCGTCCAGAACTCGACGTTGATGGGATCGGTGGCCGATACGCCGAGGGTACTGAGCAACACCGACAGTTCCTTGAATCCCGTACTCACGGCCCAGCCGAGAGCACCGGCGCCGGGAGAGACGATCTCGGCCCACGCAGCGCCGTCCCAGTAGTAGCCGGCCTGCCAATTGTTGTCGAGATTCACGTAGAACATGAAGTCGGGCAGGTTGCCGCTGAGGGACCAGTCGAGCTGGCGACCCCAGGGATCGTAGTCGCCGCCGGCGACGGTATTCACGTCGATGGCGATACCGACCTGAACCGTGGTCCAGCCGCCTTTGTCGTGCTCACAACCTAGGTACAGGTTGACGGCATCGTTGGTGACGAAGCAGTCGCCGAGATCCAGGGGATCGTTGCCGGCTTCCACGTCGCCGCCGTCGGCGTCGAGCAGGTTGGCGGCATCGAAGTCGTTGGTGCCGTCGATGACGATGGTCTGGGGAACCTGGGCCGAAGCCGCCGCCGGAATCAGCAGCGCCGCCGCGGCCAGCAGGATCAGCCAGGTCTTCAAGTTGTCCATACGCATGAGTGTCCTCCTCATTTGACTAGAGTCAGCGTGCGGGTCGCGACCCGCCCGTTTTGTTGCAACTGACAAATGTATGTGCCGGCGGCCGCGGGTCGGCCGTCGTCGCTTCTGCCACGCCAGGAAACAGTGTGCCGGCCTGCAGGCAGCGTACCATCCACAAGAGTCGCCAACCGTTCGCCGCGCAGATTGTACACGGCGAGGGTGACGTGGGACGGGGCGTCGCCCGGAAGATCGAAACTGATCCGGGTCAGCGGATTGAAGGGGTTGGGCTGAGGCGGCATGAGCCGCAGTTGGGCGTTGATCGACGGGACGTCGACTTCACCCCAGGAATCGGGCTGGCCGTCATCGTCCGCATCGACGGTGAAGGTCCAGACCGTATCGAGCGTCGGCAACGAGGCCGCCGCGTTGTTGGGCACAGAATCCCCACCCAACTCACCGTCGGGTTCGGGATCCCAGCACACCGAGGCCACCAGACTGATCTGCGCCCCCACGGGCACTTGGCCTGGGGCGAGCCCGAAGAGCACGTCCCAGGGAATGGCCATTTCGCTGCCGCCCGCGTTACCGTACGCGTGCGCGGCGTCGTGATCGGAGATGACGTCTCCGGTCCGATCGGTCGCCGTGGCGGCCGAGGTGATTTCCCAGAAACTGTCGCCGTCATACGCCGATTGGTGCTGGTAGCAGCCGTACTGGAAATCGGCGGCGAAACCGGAGGCCGTGAACAGGGCGCCCCGCTCCCAGGAATCGAGGCCGGACAGATCGACCTCGCCGCCGGCGCCGCCGGGGTCGACATCCACGTAGAGCAACCAGGAATTGCCCGTGACGATGCCGTCAACGGCTAGGTAGAGGTAGTCGTCGTCCCAGGCCGCGTAGAGGCCATCGATCTCGTTGGAGGCGGTCCAGGCCGAGTCGTTCGAATCGGACAAGGCCAGATAACCGTCCCACTCCCCCGCGTCCAGACGGCCGTCGATGGTCATCAGGGTAGCCGCATGGATGACGACGCCGATGCCGTGGTCGGCGGCGATCACCGTATTGGGTACGCCGCCTGCGTCGTTGACCGAGCCGGCGGCCATCAGCAGCAGGATCGCTGCGGGATCGAGGGCCTCGATGACGGCAGCATCCGCGGCATCCACTTCCAAGGTGAGTGTGTAGCCGGGGGTGGTTTCCAGCACGGTCGTGCCGGCGCCCAGGAGGATCTCGGCGATGTCGTCGCCATCCTCGTCCAGCCCCAGGCCGGTCGGAACCAGCGAGGCCGGATCGGTCGCCTGGTCGAAGACCAGCACCAGGCGGTCGGCGGTCGGGTAGTAATCGGCGCTCACAGGACGCGGTCCGAGAGTATCGACCAGGCCGCTCGCCACCGCACGCAGTTCGGCGATGTCGCCGGTGCCGTCGGGCGCGCCGGTTACGCCGGCGTAGAGGCGCACCGCAAAGGCGCCTTCGGCCATGATCTCGTCGCCGCGCATGAGCGTACCGGAGAAGTCCATCTGGTGCGTGGCGCCGGCCGTGCCCAGGACCCAGGCCGTGGCGATGCCCGTGTTCGGGTTGCGACGACCCATGTAGGCGGCGTCCGTGGGCCAGACGCGGTCCATGTCGGCGTTCCAGACCAGGTCCACCAGCGAGGGCGAGAAGCCGGCCTGCAGCCAGTGCGTGGCGGAGCCAACCCGGTAGACAGCCTCGAGAAACGCGTCCCCCTCGATCAGCGTGATCTCCTTGGTCACCTCGGCGTAGGTAGCCTTCAGCACGACGGTGGCGCCGGTGCCCTGGACGATATCGAGACCG
>DAOVZQ010000280.1 GCA_030635025.1 bacterium | reverse complement strand
CGGCGAGCAGCACCGCGGCCAGGATCAGACCCAGGGCCTGGAGCGGGTCGAGGAATCCCATGGCCGCGATCGTGGTGCTGGCGGCGGCGGGCGGATGATGGCAACGCAGCAGGATCATCAGGGCCGTGATCAGACCCATGGAGACGATGATGGCGGCGACGCGGGCGACCCCGATGACCGTCGGGTCCAGCAGATGGGCTTCGGGCCAGAGCGCGTTCATGCCGTGCAGGACGAGCAACCCCACAGCCACGGCCATGCTGTGGCTGAGGATCAGGTTGCGTGGACTGCCGGCCGGCGACAGGGGTGTCGTGAACAGGATGAAGGCCGATGGGGCCAGCGGCGGAAAGAGCAACGGCATGCGGGTCCACATGGACACCGCGGTGATGATGCCCAGCGCCAGCGCCCCGCAGGTCATGGCGTAGAGCATGATCAGGGGCTTGGCGTCATCGACGTGACGCAGGGCGGCTCGCAATTGGAAACGCGAAACCCCTCTGACCAGACGGTAGAGGGGGCTATGCAGGGGGTTGTTGCGGGTCGCACCTACACGCATAGCTCCAGTCCCAGTTTGCGGATGGCGAGAGCGAGTCCGTTCATGGTCGTTTCAGCATGGGTGCTGGTCAGGTTGAACTGGGCGTAGATCGCTTCGTAGCTCCGGTTGACTTCCTCGTAGATATCCGGCCATTCGTCCTGGGAAAGGCCGAGTTCGCGGCCGGCTTGTGCGATCAGTTTGTCGCAGTGTTGGGGACTGTTCGACAGGCTGCTGGGGAGCTTGGCGGCGATGGCGAGACAACCGGCCACCGAGTCGTCCATGCCGTATTCGTGGATCGCGTCCCGGCTCAGGGTGTGGGCGCCCGTCAGACAGACGAGTTTCTCGGGAAAATCCCATTTTTGCAGGATCCAGGCGCTGGCCTGGGCGTGGTCCCATCCGTAGGCGTCCCGTTCGAGTTTGGCCAGGCCCCGCTTGCTGTCTTTCCAGTCCTCGAGGATCGGTTCGTAGTACTTGCGCCAGGTCGTCAGCAGGACGGGTACGGCCACGTCCGAAATGAGCATGGCGGTGAAGGCCTCTTCCTCCTCGCCCGGACGGACGCGTTGGGCGATGGCGCGGGCCAACAGCGAGCGCAGCAGGGTGTCGGTCCAGTAGGCTTCGTGGTCGAAGAGGTCACCTTCGGGGTCGGGCAAAGCCTCGAGCATGGAGTAGGAGAGGATCACCGAGCGGATGCGGTCGAAACCCAGCAGCGTGATGGCGTGCCGGACGCCGGTCACCTTGGCGCGAAGGGCGAACAGCGACGAGTTGACTGTGGTCAGGACCTTGACGCTGAACTCGGGTTCGGCCGCGATGATGTCCTCAAGGACGGCGACGTTCGGTTCGTCCTTGTTCACTTCTTCCACCACGCGGGAGACCGCCTGGGGCAGAACGGGCAGCGTGGCGCCCTTGAACATCTTGCCGAAGTTGCCGCTGGCGATGGCCGAGTGCATCTTGATTGTATTGATCAATCCCATTGTGTACCGGTTGCTCCTTCGCGACGGCTGAGCCGCGTTTACAGGCTGGCGGCTTCTTCGAGAACGTCCAGGACCTTGACCGCCAGCTGACCGCTGAGTTCGAATTCCTTGCAGATGGCGTTGAAACTTTCACGGACCTCGGTGGCGATCTCGGGCCAGGCGGTGCGCTTCAGGCGCAGCTCTTTTCGAGTCACCTTGACCATATTGCGTGTGCGATCGCGGCATGGTTTCAGCGAACTGGGCAGGAGCGAAGCGCACATCACGGGCAATGCGATGGTGTCGCCCAATCCGTTCTTGCGCAGCTCGACGGCGCTCAGGTTGTGCGCGGCGGCGGTCAGTACGAGCTTGTCCGGGAAATCCCATTTGCGCAGGATCCAGGCGCTGGCCTGGGAGTGGTCCCAGCCCACGATCTCGCGTTCGAGGTGGGCCAGTTCCGTGACCCCGCCCTGCCATCGGGAAAAGACGGGCAGGTACTTTTCGCTCCAGGCCGTCAACAGGATCGGGATGGAGATGTCAGCCAACATCATGGCCGTGAAGGCCTCGTCCTCCTCGCCGATCATCACGCGCTGTGTGATGGAACGGGCGAGCAGGGAGCGCAGCAGCGTGTCGGTCCAGAAGGCTTCGTGATTGAAGAGCTTGGTGTCCGGTTCCGGCACCGCGTCGAGCATGGCGTAGGACAGGCCGATCGAGCGGACGCGGTTGAGGCCGAGCATGGCGATGGCGTGCCGGATCGTCGTCACCTTGGCCCGTAACGCAAAGTGTGACGAGTTGACGGTTCTCAGGATTTTAGCGCTGATCTGAGGTTCGGAGGAGATGATGGTTTCGAGTCGAGCAATTTCCGGCTCATTCCGATTGATCTCCGACAGCAGGCGCGAAACGGCCGCCGGCAGAACCGGGATTTTTATATACTTGAACTGCTCGGCAAATTCTTGTCGGGCAGACTCGTATTCATCCAGCATGGTGTCGTTGTTCATCGTCGTTTCCGGCTGACGGGTTCATCGTGTGTTACGGCTGTAGATATCCATCGGCAAGAGGGCTTGGTGGTTTAGTGTTTTGATACGAAAATAAGCCCAATTTTGAGATGGGGCGTTCGGCTGCGAGACGGATGACCTACAGGCCCGCCCGCTATTGTAGATGGAATGGTTGGTAGTCCTTAGCGGATTCAGCTTCCGGCCAGGCGGCAGCCGAAGGCGATCGAAAGGAACTTCGATTCCTCGCTGTCGGCGCGAGACGTCAGCACGCAGGGGGCGGTGGTGCCGACGACCGCGGCGGCGAGGCGACCGCCCGATAGCAGGGTGCCGGATTTGTAGAAGACATTACCGCTCTCGATATTCGGGAAGACCAGGATGTCGGCCGCTCCGCCCACCGGTGTGTCGAGACCCTTGATGGCGCAGGCTTCCGGCGAGATGGCCACATCCAGCGCGAGCGGGCCGTGTACGATGGCGTCGGGGAATTCCTCGACGGCGTCGATGGTGATCTCGGCGGCTTCGCCGGTGGCCGGCATCTTGAGGCTGACCTTCTCGCTGGCGGCGAGCAGGGCCGCGCGCGGTCGCTCGATGCCGAAGCTGTGGGCGGCGTCCACGCAATACCGCAGGATCTTCTTCTTGGTCGGCTTGTCCGGCAGCGGGATGATGGCCACGTCGCTGACAAAGAGCAGCTTGCCGTGACGCTTTACGATCGCGGGCAATTCCATGACCGTGACGTGGGTCAGGACGGCGCCCTTGGGCAGCAGCCCGTCCTTCTTGTCCAGGATCAGACGCATATAGTCGCTGGTGCCGATCAGGCCCTTCATCAACACGTCGGCACGGCCTTCGCGGACCAGATCGCGGGCCTTCAGGCCGGCCGCGAACACGTCGGGTTCGTCGATGACTTCGAAGACCGAGCGGTCCAGACCGAGCTCCGTGCAGAGGGTGTCGATGCGTGCACCTTCGCCCACGAGTGTTATGTCGGCGACCTTTTCGCCGGCTGCGCGGGCGGCGGCCCGGATGGTGTTGGGGTCGTGCCCTGCCGCCACCGCCACACGACGGTTGGGCGCGTCGCGCAGGGATGTGACCAACTCGTCGAGGGATCTGATGGGGGTCATCGCTAGGCCTCCGGAGCGTAGGTTCGGGCGTCTTCCTTACCGTTAAGAACTCTCAGGACGCCCTGAACCAGGGCGAACATCTCGTTCTCACCCGGATAGACATGCAGCGGAATACAGGCCTCCGGCAGGTACGACTTGATGCCGGCCACGAGGATCTCGCTGCGCGCCATTCCACCCGTGAGCAGCACGCCGTTCAACGGTTCGCCCTGGAAGGCGGGGAGCAGACCGGCGATTTCCTTGGCGATCTGATAGGTCATTGCGTCGAAGACGACACGGGCTTCCTCATCACCGCTGTTGATGCGGTTCTCGACTTCACGCAGATCGGCGGTGCCGAGCAGGTCGATCAGGCCGCCGCGTCCCTTGTTGAGCTTCTTGAGTTGCTGATGCGTATACCGGCCCGAGAAACACAGGTCGATGAGCTGACCCGTGGGGATCGACCCCGAGCGTTGCGGCGTGAAGGGGCCTTCGCCGTTCAGGCCGTTGTTCACGTCGATGTAGCGCCCGTGGCGGTGCGCGCCGACGGTAATGCCGCCGCCCATGTGGGCGACGATCACGTTGATCGCGTCGTAGAAGGTCTCGTTCTCGTAGGCGAAGCGCTGGGCCGTGGCGATCTGGTTCAGGGCATGGCTGATGACCAGACGGCGAACATCCTTGAAGCCGGTGATCTTCGCTCGCTCCCAGACCTCGTCCACAACGACGGGATCGACGATGAAGGCGGGCAGGTCGCGGCCGTCGGCCAGCTCGTTGGCGATCAGGGCGCCCAGGTTCGAAGCGTGATCGCCGCCGATCCCGTCGCGCAGATCCCGCAGCATGTCCTCGTTGACCGCGTAGGTGCCGTGGGGGATTGGGCGGACCAGCCCACCGCGTCCGGCGACGGCGTCAAGGTCGTCCACGGTAAGATCGTGTTCGGCGAGGGTCTCGAGGATAACGTCCTT
>DAOVZQ010000311.1 GCA_030635025.1 bacterium | reverse complement strand
GTGGAGGGGTGCGATACTCCGACCAGAATGTCATTGTCCGACAGCAAGGCGCTTATAGAGCCGTTCTTGGCGCAGAATATGGAGTGGGTCATCGAGGGTTGTTATGCAAGCCTGCTCAGCCAGGTCACTCCCGATGCTTCGGAGATCATTTTTTTGAACCCGGGGATCGAGACCTGTATTGCGAACAGCAGGAATCGCCCGTGGGAACCTCACAAGTACGAGACTCCAGAGGCCCAGAGCGCGAACTTGGAAATGCTGGTAGACTGGATCGCACAATACGAACAGAGAGAAGACGAGTTTTCGCTGGGCGCGCATCGAAAACTCTATGACGGGTATTCCGGCACCAAGTCCGAGTATCTGTCGAATGCGCGACCTGGGTAGACTGTGTCACATCAATGTGACCTCAGGTTCGGAGATGGCGCGAGAGGACTCATTCTTGTCGTACGATTTTAGGTCAGCCGTTCGTATTGGAAAGGTCGTCTTGATCCTGGGCCTCCTCCAGGGGTGTGTTGCAATGACCGGGAATAGCTACTTCACCTCGCCTGAACAAGCGGTCGAAGTCGCCAGGCAATTGTTGCTGGCGGAGGACTATGACACGCTGGCCGACTACTACGACCTGTCCGGATCGGATATCGATCGCTCCGATCTTGTGAGTGGAGACTACTTCGTGCGCAGGCAGCGGCCGGAGGTCTCCCATCCGGGTGGATTCTGGCGTTACAAACATCCCTTTGCGCCGGGCTTCGAGCTGAGTCAGGTTCAGCCCACCGATCAGGCGAGCATTTACCGGGTAGTTATGACGATCACCATCGACCAGGGGGACGATTCTCCGGCGCAGGAGGGTATGTCTCACTTCCATATGATCGAATCGCCGCGGGGTTGGCAGTTTCTGCCCCGCGAGCCTTGAGGCGGAGTTGGGGAAGGTCGAGAAGCGTGGAACTGTACTTCGAGCACCGAGCCGAGTGGCGGGCCTGGCTTGAGGAACATCAGGCTACAGCTCACGTAGTGTGGCTTGTGTTCTTCAAAAAACACACGGGCAAGCCATCGATGACCTACGACGCAGCGGTTGAAGAAGCGCTTTGTTTCGGTTGGATCGACAGCCTCATCAAGCGACTCGACGACGATCGATACGCCAGGAAGTTCACACCGCGAAAAGACACGAGCCAATGGTCTTCGTCGAACCTGAAAAGAGTCAAGAGGCTGAGGGACGCGGGGCAGATGACCGAGACAGGTCTTGCCAAGGTTCCTGAGGATGTTGAGCCTCTGCCTTCCGTGTCTTCCAGGACGATAGACGTGCCTTCGTTCTTCGCACTGGCGCTAAAAGAGCACCCCGAGGCCAAGTCGTTTTTTGATCAGCTTGCTCCGTCGTATCGGCGGAACATTATCCATTGGGTGAGCTCAGCAAAAAGAGAAGACACGCGGCAGCGACGTCTTTCTGAAGCGATATCACGCCTGTCCGGACGTGAGAAGCAGTGGCTGAACGAAAAATGATTCCAAGTCGCGTTATTCTGGAGACTGAACGGAAAAGAGGAACAAGCATGAATAAGGCTACTACGATCATTCCGGTGATCATCCTGGTCAACGCCTGCATATGGGGCTTTGCGATGGTCATGTCGTCCCACAAGCTGAGCGGTACCGATGCGTACCAGTTGATTCAGCCTATTCTCAGCGGGAGCGCAGGCGTTTCGTTGCTGGTCGTGGGCGGCGGCTTGGCCGGGTTGGCGAAGAAGCTGAAGTCGAAGGAGTAAGCACTTTCATGATGAAGAGTGTTGAGATACTGGTTGGAAGTCCCAGGATAAAGGGAAACACTTTCCAAATGGCCGAGATGTTGAGCCGTGGCATTAGAAATGATGATTGCATTTGCGATATATGGCCCCTTTATGATCTCCATATCGAACCGTGTGTAGATTGCCGGGGGTGTAAAAAGGGCGAGATGGAATGTGTCATCAGGGACAATATGAGGGATATCTATCCGTGTCTCGAAATCGCCGACATCATCATATTCGGCACACCGATATATTGGTACGGCCCGAGTGCAACCATGAAGCTGATGATTGACAGGTTCCGACCGTACTACGCCAACAAGAAGCTGGCAGGGAAAAGCCTGGCGCTTTTGTTGCCGGCCGGGACCGGAGCGGCTGACTGTGATGTGACGATCGAAATGTTCAAGCGGTTCGCGCGAGCGCTGGATATGAAATTTATCGGAGCCGTAACGGCGAAGGCCTATGATGTCGGGGATGTGAACAACGATCAAGAGGTCAAGAGGTCGATTTCGGATCTGGCGGCCTATATAAACGGCGCTGCATAATGCGCCGATGTGTTAACGTCCGGTGATCGAAGAATTGTCGAGCGCCCCATCCTGAGCAGGCCAGTCTCGCGATGCCGTGAGTTGGAGTCAAAGTGAACCTTCGCGACCTTGAAACCCCCGCCCTCGTCCTGGACCGTGAGAAAACCGCGCGGAACATCTCTCGTCTCCACGAGCGGATGGCGCGCCTCGGCGTCGCCTTGCGCCCCCACGGTAAAACAGCGAAGAACATCGAGATCATTGAAATGGCCCGGCCTGATCAGTCCGGCGGCATCACGGTCTCGACCCTGAAGGAGGCCGAGTATTATTTCGGCTGCGGGATCAGGGACATCGTCTACGCGGTGGGTATTGCGCCGGTGAAGCTCGATCGCATCGCTGGTTTGATGGACAAGGGTGCGGAGATCACCGTCATCCTCGATTCCATGGATCAGGCGAGCGTCGTCGCGGCGAAAGCCGAGGAGTGTGGCGTAACGATTCCGGTCCTCATCGAGCTCGATTGCGACGGCCATCGGTCGGGTGTTGCGCCCGGCGATTCCCGACTCGTAGACATCGGCCGGTATTTGGACGGCGAGCAAGGCGTGGAACTGCGTGGCGTACTGACCCATGCCGGCGAGTCCTATCATTGCCGGTCCGTGGCGGAGATCCGCGCATTGGCCGAAGTCGAGCGGGCTGCGGCCGTCAAGAGCGCGGACTTGTTGCGCTCGTGCGGTCTGTCGTGCCCGGTCGTGAGCGTCGGCTCCACGCCGACTGTTTCGTTCGCGGAAGATCTGACCGGCGTGACGGAAGTCAGGGCCGGTGTGTTCGTCTTTCAGGATCTGGTGATGGTCGGATTGGGTGTCTGTGCGATCGACGACATCGCCGTGTCGGTCCAGGCGTCGGTCATCGGTCACCAGAAGGAGAAGGGATGGGTCGTCACCGATGCGGGCTGGTCGGCGCTGTCCCAGGATCGGGGACTCGAGGACGACTTCGTCAACCAAGGGTACGGTCTGGTCTGTGATGTCGAAGGCCGGTTGATCGACGGCGCCTTCGTGTCGGCCGTCAATCAGGAGCATGGGATCGTCACGGCACGCGAGGGGAGTCGGATCGATTGGACGCGGTTCAGGATCGGCGACGGGCTTCGCATCCTGCCGAATCATGCGTGCGCCACATGCGCCATGCACGGCGAATATCATGTTGTGGCCGGGACGACGGATGTCGTCGAACGATGGGATCGTATGAGCGGATGGTGATGATCGCGGCTCTTATGCGGATACCCGGTTGACCAATGTGAAACCATATGGGACAATATTTGTCCCGATTGAGAATATGAATCCACTTTGAAAGGAATACAGCATGCGCATTGCAAAGAACGATGTCCCGGTTAAAATCAATGTTCCGGGCGCCGTCGCCCGTCAGCAGAAGGATTTCGGAGACGCCGGCGGATACGGCAAGATGGGCGGCGAGTACTTTTCGCTCGGTGCGGGAACGGACCTCACGCCCTTGCTGCACGGGTTGGAGAACAACCTCTGCCAGTCGCCTCATTGGGGTTATCTGTTGGAGGGCGAACTGGTCGTCAGCTTCAGTGACGACTCCCAGGAAAAGGTCACCGGCGGTGATCTGTTCTACTGGCCTCCCGGTCATACCGTGCGGGCCGAGGCCGACGCAGAGATCATCCTGTTCAGCCCGGAGCACGAGCACGGCAAGGTGATGGATCATATCCTGGCCAAGATAGAGGGCTGATGACGATCTGATCATCAACATCATGGAGGGCGTTCGGCGGGACTTTCGCCGGGAGGAACATGGACACCAGGAAGAGATGCGAATGGTGCGGGATCACCCCCCTCTACGTGGCCTACCACGACGACGAGTGGGGTATTCCTGTCCACGATGATCGCCGCCTGTTCGAGATGTTGATCCTGGAAGGTGCCCAGGCCGGCCTGAGCTGG
>DAOVZQ010000340.1 GCA_030635025.1 bacterium | reverse complement strand
GCCCTGCTCGAGACAATCCGCAAGCGGGCCGCGCGAAAAGGATCTACGGTACGTGGCCTGGACCGCGCTGAATTGATACTCGCCGCGTTGAATGATCTTGCGGAGAAACTCGACCACGAACCAGAAGCCGCAGCCACCTCGAGCTCGCCCTTTCAGGTCGTAGTTTACACGTGTAAAGTCTGTGGCGCGGCTGAAGTGCGGACGGATCGAGGTGCGAAGCCGGTATCAGCCGAGGTTGTTCAATGCGATGCCCATATCCAGGAACTTGGCCGGCCAAACCGTGCCACCATCCCGCCCAAAAAACGCAGGGACGCCCTGATCCGCGCCGGCCACCGCTGCGAAACACCGGGCTGCGAGCGGACCCGCTTCCTGGAGGTTCACCATCGACGCCCAAGGGCACAAGGCGGTGGCAACGAGCCGGTCAATCTTCGAGTGCTGTGCTCCGCCTGTCATCAACTGGTTCATCGGCAGAAGCACACTCTGGAGACTATCCCTGCCGGATGACCGGTCTCATCCATCACTGATCCCGGACCGCACTATTTCTCTGTGCCTGGGAGTCGAGATGTCGTAGCAGGCGTTGCGCCTCGGTAGATGTCGATTCATGGTGCGCCGCGCGCTCAAGGGAGTGCCGAGCGCCATCGGAATCCTCGAGCTTCAGACAGCAGGCCCCCTGCATAAGCCACGCCCGCCCTGCTTCTGGATCCAGTTCCACAGCGCGTGCATAGGCGACTCGAGCCTCTTCCCACCGCTCCACCTCATATTCCAGATCCCCCAGCAACGACCAGAACGAAGCATCGGGTTCCGATGCCAAAGCAGCCTGCAAAACCACCCGCGCACTGTCCGGCTCATGGGCCTGAAGCCACGACACCGCCAGCGGACGGGCCAGCCCTGAATCAGCCGGCCACAACCGCGCATACTGCCGCGCGGCCATGCGCGGCAAGCCCGCGGCACCGTAGATCTCACCCAATCGTCGCGTCTCCTGGGGCGACAGAGGTTTCAACCAATCCGCCACCTGCAGATGCCGGGCTGCGGCGGACAGGTCCTCACGAATCTGGGCCTGCTGGCTGGCCAGGATCCAGGCGTCGGGCGCGTCGGGATGATCATGCACGAGTCGATCGACGGCTGTGTCTGCGCGGGGCGATCGGTCACAAGCCGCGGCGGACGAGACCAGAGCCTGCACCCAGACGCGGGGCACCGTATCGGGCTCCGCTTCGATCAGCGGCGCCAACACATCCACAGCTTCAGCCGGGCGATCGGCCAGGATCCAGGAAACGGCACTGTAATACATCAACCGGGGATCGGGGTCGTCGGCCTGGTTGTGGTGGGCGGTGGCGAACGCACCCGCCGCGAGCACAAACTCTCCGACCTCGTAGGCGGCCCGTGCATAATCCCGCCAAATGTCAGCCGAAGATTCGGCCTGAAGGGAGGCCTGACGCAGGTGATCAATCGCTTCGGCCGGCCGGCCCAGTTCCATCAGATAAGTACCCAGTCGATAGCGAAGCGCCGGATGATCCCGCTCCCCTCCTCCTGCCAGGACCTCGGCCAGAATACTCACAGCCTCCTCAAGATCATCGCGCTCACGAGCCGCCTCAGCCCTGAACACGCCGCGTCGTACGGCATTCGGCGCGCCGACGGGATCGAGAGGATCGTCGCTCGACCAGGCGAGGGTCGCCGTTAGCGTCAGGGCCATCAGGATCATGAGGATCAGGCGGCGCATCAGCGATCGCCCTCCAGGTCGAAACTGACAGGCGTAACCACCCAGGACGCCACGGGGTGGCCGGCCAGCACTCCCGGCTCGAAACGCCAGCGGCTCACGGCGTCGATCACGGCCTGATCGAATACGCCGGCCGGCTCCGAACTCAGGATGGTGATCTCGCTGGTGACTCCATCGGGGTTCACAAGAAAACGGACCGTGGCCGAGCCTTCGATGCCGCGTTGCCGGGCCCGGTACGGATACTGGGGCGGCGTGCGCACCACGGTTCGGGGGGGACGGTCCAGATCGCCCGCCTCGAAAGTCATGGCGCCCATGGGCGGGGCAATATCGAACAGGGCGGGATCCAACACCACAGCCGGACCGGACAACGCGGGCGCGGTCAGCGACGGCGTGGGCAACTCGGGAGCAAAGTCCAGCTTGGGTTTTTCCTTTGGCGGCTCGGGCTCCCGTCGCTCCTCCTCCTCGGGCGGCGTTTCGTCCCGAGGCACGTTGACCAGGGACACGACCGTGGGCGCGGTCATATCCTGGGCCTGGGGACGTTCGCGCACGAGTTGGGCCGCCGCGGCCAGCAACACGGCGTTGATCAACACGGCGACCAGGGCGGCCTGTGCCAATCGGCTCACGAGCCCCCCTCGCGTTTGGCCGCCAACGACACGCTTTTGGCGTTGGCCAGTCGGCACTGATCCATCACCTGCACGACATCACCCGTCTGACTGCCCTTGTCCGCCACGACGATCACGCCGGCTTCGGGATTCTCGGCAAGGGCCCGTTCCACCAGACCGCGCACCGAACGATAATCGACCTTCTTGCCCTCCATGTAGACGTCACCCGTGTCGGTCACGCCGATCATCACGGTGGCCTTTTCCTTCACTTCGGCGGTCGAGGCCGTGGAACGCGAGACTTCGATGCCCGACTCCTTGACGAAGCTCGTGGTCACCACGAAAAAGATGAGCAGCAGGAAGACCATGTCGATCAACGGCGACATGTTGACGTCCACGCTGTCGCCGCCGCCGCGGACGGTGCCTCTAATGTTGATCACGCGTTTGCCTCCTCTTGTCCTTCGACGATCCGGCCAGGCGGGCCAAGTCGCGGTCGATCATCTGTACGGTTTCGGCCAGGCGCTGCCGGAGTTCCTCGGCGATGCGCCGCAGCCGGGCGCTCGCGAGCAGGCCGGGAATCGCCACCAACAGGCCGGTCTGGGTGGTCACCAGAGCCACGGAGATGCCCCCGGCCAGGGCGCGGGCGTTGCCGGTGCCGAAATCCGAAATCACCTGGAAGGTTTCGATCATGCCCAGCACCGTGCCCAAGAGTCCGAGCAGGGGGGCGATCGCGGCCAGCACGGCGATGACCGCGAGCCGCCGTTCCAGCATGACATCGAGGCGCACGGCGATGTGCGCGAGGATCTCACGGTCCAGGGGCGGACGACCGGTCCGGGCCGCGGCGAAATCACCCGCCAGGTGAGCTCGCAGTCCGGACGTATCGGGCGCGGTCCGCTCGCCGCGACAGACGGCCAGCACGCCGGCCACGTCCAGGTCCCGGCCGCGCAACTCGCGCAGATAGCGCCAGCGCTCGACCAGGAACGTCCACATCACCAGGGACACGCCTACCAGGGGCAGCATCACCCAGCCGCCCTGGTGTAGATAGTCGAGGGTCGCCTCAACCACGGTCGGCACCCTCCCGGTCCTTGTCGACGGTATTGACCAGATGCACCGCCTGCTCCTCCATGTCGCCGATCACGTGCTCGACACGCCTCTTGAGCCAGGTGTGCAGAAGCATAACCGGTATGGCGATGGCCAGACCGACCTCCGTGGTCACCAACGCCTCGCTGATGCCGCCGGACATAAGCTTGGGATCGCCCGTGCCGTGCAGCGTGATGATGCGGAAGGTCTCGATCATGCCCGTGACGGTGCCCAGCAATCCCAGCAGGGGCGCCACCGCACCGATCACCGCCAGCATGGCCAGGCCGCGCTGCAGCAGCGGCAGCTCGTGGAGGACGGCCTCCTGTAGGACGCTCTCCTGGATTTCGCGGGATTCGTGGCGAACATCGAGTCCGGTGCGCACGACCCGGGCCACGGGCGAACGGCGACATCGGTCGTCGTTCACCAGTTCCAGACACCGCTCCCAGTTGCCGGTGCCGGCTGCGTCGTTGATGGGTCCCATGATACGGTCTGTGTTGGCATGTACGCTCCGCAGATGCAGGATTTTCAGGATGACGACCAACAGCGCGATCACCGCGAGTACGATCAGCGGATAGACGATAGGACCACCCTGACG
>DAOVZQ010000018.1 GCA_030635025.1 bacterium | reverse complement strand
GTGGCGCTGCTCTTGGCGGGCACCGTCGCACTTGTGTATTCCTCACGGAGTCGGTTCACGGCAGGATACGTTCTCTCGCCGCTGGAGCCCGAGCGTAAAAAGAGCGTGCGCACGATCGACCGCACGGATAAAGGCGCTGTCGCTCGCCCGGCGCGAGGTCTGCGGGCGGTCTGGCTGCACTACATGTTGCTCGTCCGCTCGGCGCCCAAGGGGCCGCAGCTGCTATTGGTGGCCACACCGTTCCTGATGCTGTTCGGAGCGCTCCTGTCGGGCCTGCTCCAAAAACTGATGCCCAACAGCGATCTGCGTTTCGCCTATCTGCCCATCACCGCATACATGGCGCTGGCCGCTGTGGGGCCCGTGATGGCGAACCTGCGCATGGTGGGCGCCTTGCCGTTGGGGAGACGCTATCTGCTGCTGTTGATCACGGTGCCGCCCCTGCTGTTGATCACGGCCGGTTATCTGGGCGGAGTCGTGTGGCTGGGCGCCAAGGATTTCGAGATGCCGACGCTCGCCTTTCACGACGAGGACAAGGATTATGGTCTGCGCGTCCCGACATTCATGTGGCGCATGGCGTGGGACGGCGAAGTGTCGCCGACCGTATCACCTCTAGGCGAATCCCATCCGGCCATGACGATTCCCATTATCAAGGGCGCAACTCCGGCGATCTACAAACCGTATACGACCCCCGTGGGCAGTTCCCGCGAATACGTGGCTTGGCAGATCTGGCGCGCCGCGCAGGCGCTCCACGGAACCCGACTGACACCGGAAGAGATTGCCGATCGTTTTCTTTGGACGGATTCCGAGGGTCGTGTTCGTCTGAAAGACGAGACGCTCGTTCTGCGGGACGGGGTCGGTGTCGTGGTTGAGAAGTCGCCTGGACCATTTTTCCCCATGACCCTGGCTTTGGTGGGACTACTCTTGTACGTCGGCATTGCGGTCTATGCTCCGGGAGTCCGGGCCGGCGTGACCAAGCTCCGGCGCAATATGAGACTGTGGATTTTGTTGGGTGTCCTGCTCTTGATACACTGGCACCGCATCTGCTGGCCGTTACCAGGCTCGCCCGTCCCTGGGTGCTCGAAGCGGCCGGCGTGGATTTGATGATGAAGGTCGTGCGGGCCGTGCCCGGCGGCTACGTGGGAGTCTGGATCGCAGCCGTGCTGGTCTGCGCGGCTGCTTTCGAAGTCGGTCTATTGGGTTTCAAACGTGTTGAATCCATCATCGAGCCCGACTCGTGCATGTGGGATAACCTCTCGAAGGGAGACTGAGAGATGCGCAAGACAACAATGCTGATAATGGTTCTGATCGCACTGGCCGGATTCGCCACGGCCGGTGACGTCACCACCGTGGACGGCGTGGTCCACGTGGCCAACAGCGCTACGCCGCGCGACGGCGTGGTCGACATGGAACTGGAGGAATTGTGGCGCCGCGGCGGCGAAGACGACGACATGTTTTTCGGCATGGTGATGAAGGCCTTGGGCGACGACGAGGGCAACGTGTATCTGCTCGATATGCAGCTCGCCGAGGTGCAGGTCTTCGGGCCCGACGGTGAGAACGTCAACACCCTGAGCCGAGAAGGCGATGGCCCGGGCGAGGTACGGCAGCCTTCGGACATGACGTGGATGCCGGATGGGAGCCTGGGCATCGTCCAGACCTTTCCGGGTCGCATCGTCAAGGTGGCCAAGGACAACACTCCGGTCGGCATCTTCAAGACCGGTGAAGAGGGCGCGCTCATCGCGGTGGCCGAGGCCAGCTCGAAGGGCGGAAACCTGGTCATGGGCGTGATCGGCATCGAGGTCGTCGAAGGCGGCCAGGACCGGCACATCTACCTGGGCAGCTACGACGAGAACGGCGTCGAGCTGTGTCGCTACACGGGATTCGACGTGCATTGGGACTTCAGCAACATCGTGTTCCGCGAGCGTGAGCAGTACTTCGTCATGTTCGGCAAGTGGGACCTGGCGAACGACGGTCGCGTGATCGCAGTGCCCGATCTCTTCGAGTACGCCTACAACGTGTACGCCGCTGACGGGACGATCGAACGCACCGTCTCTCGCGCGTTCGAGCCCTACGAGCGCGATGACCAGGACCGTGCGCTGATCAACACGATCATGGAAGGCGCCAGCCAGCAGTTCCCGTTCCCGATCGAAACGGAGATCGAAGATATCGAGACGCCCGTCGGCCAGGTGATCGCCCATTCCAGCGGCGAAGTCTGGATCCTCAACGCGCGCGGGGCGCGCAACCAGCCCGACGGCGTGCTGGCCACCTATGACGTTTTTGACGCCGAGGGCCACTTCGAGCGCCAGGAGCAGGTCAACTGTCCGGGGAACGGCCGCAAGGACGGCATCTTCTTCGTGGGCGACGACCGTCTGCTGGTGGTCCACGGCCTTTTGGACGCCCTGGGCGCCCAGTTCGGCGGCGGCGCCGGAGAGAACGAGGACGGGGAAGAACCCCAGCCCATCGAAGTTGTCTGCTACAAGATCAAGGGTTAGCCCGCATCCCGCTGACGGCGGGCTTCATAGGCGAGGATCGCCGCCGACACGCTCACGTTGAGCGAGTCGGCGGCGCCTTTCATGGGGATGCGGCAGGTGCGGTCGGCCATCGCCAGGAGATCGGGGGAGAGGCCGCGATCCTCGGCTCCGAGCAACAGGGCGACCGGTCCGGTCAGGTCGAGGTCCGTGTAGGTGGATTCGGCGTCCGGGGTGGTGGCGACCAGGGTGAGGCCGCGCGTGTGCAGGGCGGCGACGATCTCGTCGGCGGAGGCCGGAATCACCGGCACCGAGAACACCGCGCCTGTCGAGGCGCGGAGGGCGTTGGGATTCCAGGGGTCGGCGCCCGCGCCGCAGGCCAGCACCGCGTCCGCGCCGGCGCCGCTGGCGGTCCGGACCACGGCGCCCAGGTTGCCGGGCTTCTCGACATTTTCCAGAACGATCACCAGGGCATCGGCGGGTAGGGCCAACGCATCCAACGTGTGGACCGGAGGCTCCGCGAGGGCCAGTACGCCGGAGGGCCGGTCTCGGTAGGCGGCCTTGGCCATGACGTGCGCGGCGAGGTCCACGACTTCGGCACCGGTTGCGGCCAGGTCGGCGGCCAGGGTCTTGTCTTCGGACGAGGCCGACTCGTTCGAGAGGTACACTTCCGTAAAGGTCGTTCCCGCGACCAGGGCTCTGCTGATCACACGCGGCTCTTCCAGGAGGATCACACCCTCCTGCTCGCGGTGTTTGCGGTCGCGCAGCTTGACCAGGCGTTTGACGCGCGGGTTCTGCAGGCTGGTGATCTGTTCGTCCGTCGTCATCTCAGAGAGCCTCCAGTTGTCGACGCACGTCGGCCGGTAGGGGGGTGACCTTGCCGGCCGTGTAGTTGAAGCCGACCATGCCCGTCTCGGCCAGGGCGATCACGTCGCCGTCGGACTTGCGGGTGGCGAGATAGGAAAGCCTGAAACCGGCGCCACCGACTTCCGCCACGCCCACGCCCACAGACAGCACGTCGCCGGCGAAAGCCTCCCGCTTGAAGTGCATCGCGGCCTCGTTCATGATCAGCGCCAAGCCGCCACAGTCCATCTCGGTCCAGTTCCGGGAGGCCAGGAAGGCCACGCGCGCCTCGTGCAACAGGGCCAGCAGGCGGTCGTTGCCCAGGTGTCCGCCGTAGTTCAGGTCGGTCGTGCGCACGGTGAGTTCGGTCGTGAATCCGTATGTTGCAAGCGGTGTCAGCGAGACCCTGGGCATGCTCACCTCGAAGTTCTGGAAGTTCTGGATGGTCGTGAACCGAACGTCCGGCTAAACTAGCATACCCATGACCGATGGAACAGGAGGAGACACCATGGACAAGGCCGCGCTCGGCGACGTACTCGATCTGCTGACTCGCACCGCAAGACTGAAGCACCTGCCGCGCACCGGATGGCTCATGCGCGGTGTGAACACCCCCGAAAGCATAGCCGCCCACAGTCATGGCGTGTCGCTGATCACACTGCTGTTGCTGGACCGGATCGACGAGCCTTTAGACCGGGATCGGGCCCTGTCCATGGCCGTCCTGCACGATCTGCCCGAGGCCGTCATGGGGGACATCCCCACACCGGCTGCGCGACACTTGCCCGACGGCGCCAAAACCGCAGCCGAGACCGGAATTTTCGAGGAGATGACGGCGGAGACCGACACAACGAACCGCTGGCAAGGACTCTGGCGTGAATTCACGGCCGCTGAGACACCCGAAGCCCGTCTGGTCCGCGACGCCGACAAGCTCGACATGTTCCTGCAAGCCCTTCTGTACCAACGATCGGGGCATAGCGAGGTCGCCGAGTTCTGGACCCGTATGGACGCCTATCCCTGGGCCTATCCCATCAGCCGCCAACTGCTTGCGCTCATGTACGATCAGTCCAGGGCGAGTTGACAATACATCAAAACATGATAAAATCGAGTGTGGTTGGTGATGTGGATGTCCGTGTTATTATACTCGGGCTTTCCCTGCGTCACCCCTTTGTGCTTCGTGAAATCAACGCCGAGGGAGAGGGTGGACTTTCTCCTGCTCCTGCGGACATGAGTCCGGATTCGTCTGTTGCTGGAGTTTTGTGACCATGCGCATGCTCGTCGACTTCATCATACTGTGCTCGCAACACCCGTTGTATACGACGGCCGTGTTGCTGGTTCTTTGGATGGTGTCTTGCCGTGTGATCCCAAAGACCTTTACCGGCGATCTCAACGAGCGGTTCTGGAAGCGAATTCGTCCCTTGCTGGTCCTGGTCTCTGTGGGTGTCTTTTTATCGTTCCTGGCGAATTGTCTCTGGTACCTCAACCATGCGGGCTACACCAGTGATGTGGAGCCCATGGTCGCGGCGGTTTCCTGGTGGGTGAGGTCGGGCGGCGAACTCTACCATGCTCCCGACGCCGCCCAGCAGTACAGCGTGCTGTATGGGCCGGGGGTTTATCTGGCCACCGCCTTCTATCTGGACCTGCTCGGGCCGACCGTCCTGGCTTCCAAGCTGGGCGCCC
Source organism: bacterium (assembly GCA_030635025.1). Lineage (GTDB taxonomy): Bacteria > Krumholzibacteriota > Krumholzibacteriia > LZORAL124-64-63 > LZORAL124-64-63 > JAHIYU01. The sequence goes on along the minus strand of DAOVZQ010000018.1, from coordinate 7,543 downwards.
TGCTGGCCCTCTACGGATCGTTGGCCATGCTCTTCCTGACGCTGCGGCGCTGGGTTTCCAACTCCCTGGCTTTCGGCATGACGACCATCGCGGTGCTGCTGTACTGGAACTGCGGCAATGCGGCCATGCTGGTGCGCCCGGACGCCTACCTGCTGGCGGCGGTGTGTCTGGGGCTGTACAGCGCGGGATCGCCCCGACGCGTCTTGGCCGTATTGGGTGCGGCCCTGGGGCTGGGCCTGGCCGTCAATCAGAAGCTGCATGCGGTGCTTTATCTGCTTCCCATCCTGACCGTCCTGGACCGACAGCATGGCTGGCGCGCGACCTTGACCGCCCTGGGGCTTGGGGGAGTCGTCATCCTGCTGCCTTTCGTTCTGCACGACGGGATTTCTCTGACTCACTACATGAATTGGCTCTTCATCACCGCTCATCACGGATTGCGATTCGAAGACCTGCCCCACCTGATGAGTCGGGCGCTGTTTTATGCGATCCCGGCCCTGGTGCCGATGTTCGCTCATCAAGCATCCGCGAACCGGGCCGGCGTTCGCCCGCAATTCATCCTGTCCTGGGCGGTCGGCAATCTCTTGGTGGTGTTCCTGGCCATGAAGCCAGGGGCGGGCCAAGTACACCTGTTGCCCCTGATTCCCGTCAATCTGGTCTTCGCGGCCCGGTTATGGCCGGCCGAGGGTATTCGGGGATTCCTCATTCCCGAAGCGAAGGCATCCTGGCGTCACGGATTGGTGGGGGCCTTTATCGTGACCGCGATGCTGTCGGGCGTCGTGTCAGGTTATCGCAGCGCTCGAATGGCCAGCTCTCTCATGCAGGACGCCCCCGGCATTACCGAGGATATTCGGCGAATCCTGACCGTGTATGCCGACCGGGACATCGCCATGGGCTGCGGCGGCGACAACCAGTTCTTCCACTGGACGAGCCAGCGCTCCCTGCTCACCTTCGCCGGCGAACCCCTGCTGATCGACATCATCTCGCTCATGGACTCGCGTCGCGCCCACAAGCCGATTCCTTCGGCCACATACGATGTTTTCGATACCGGGATGATAGATCTCTGGCTGATTCCCAAAGGGCAGGAACCCTTCGCCATCGCCAACTGGTACGCGCCTCACGATCCCGTCTTCCCGGACGATTTTCGCGAACACTTCGTCGCCCATTACAGCCGGGAAGGGCAGACGGAGTACTTCGATCTTTGGGGTTGGGACCCGACCGCCGGTCTCGATGCGATTCGGATAGAGGCGGGACGCGCCGATCCGTCCCACCGGTAGGAGAGCCATGGGTATAGCCGCCGGGATATACGATTCGGGATACGAAGCCATCATCGCCATGCTGCTGGCAAACTTCCTGGCCCAGCTGGCAAAGTTCTTTCGCGACTGGCGTCGTCGCGGTCATTCCCACGTCCCTGTCCTGTTCTCGACCGGCGGTATGCCTTCGAGCCACAGTTCTACGGTGACCGGTCTGTCCACATCCATCGGCCTGATTGCCGGATGGGACTCGCCGGCCTTTGCCGTGGCGACATGTTTCGCCTTCATCACCATGTTCGACGCGGCCGGGTTGCGTCAGTCGGCCAGCCGGCAGGCTCAGGCATTGAATCAGATCGTGCGGGAGCTGCTGGCGCCCGACCACAACCTGAATCGACAGACCCTGAAGGAATTTCTCGGACATACGCCACGCGAGGTCTTGGCGGGGGGGATGTTGGGGATCTTGGTCAGTCTAACGGTGCGGGGCGTGTTGGTCCTATTGGGCGGGGACTGAGCCGAAGCTCGACTCAGCCCGTATAGAGAATCCCCGCGATCGTCGCCGTCAGCCAGCTCGCCAACGCCCCGCCGAACATGGCCTTCAGCCCCATCCGCGCCACGTCGCTACGCCGTTCGGGCGCCAGCCCACCGATACCGCCGATCTGGATGGCGATGCTCGAGAAATTGGCGAACCCGCACAGCGCATAAGTGGCGATCACGATGCTGCGAGGGGACAGGGCGCCCGCCTCGACGGCCTTCTGCAATTCCACATATCCCAGGAACTCGTTCACCGCGATCTTGGTGCCGAGCAGGTTGCCGAAGGTGCTCGCCTCGCTCCAGGGTACGCCCATGGTCCAGGACAGGGGCGCGAAGACCCAGCCGAAGATCTCCTGCAACGACGTGCCGATCAGCTCCAGCCCCGCGTTGATCATGGCCACAAGGGCTACGAAGGCCAGCAGCATGGCGCCGATGTTGGCGGCCAGTTTCATGCCCACGCCCGCGCCGCCCGCGGCCGCGTCGATGAGGTTGGCGTATTCCTTGGGGACGTCCAGCTTCACCTTGCCCGCGGTAGCCGACTGCTCGGTCTCGGGGTACATGATCTTGGCGACGACAAGCGCTGCCGGCGCCGACATGACCGACGCGGCCAGCAGATGTCCCGCGTCCACGCCGAAGCGCACGTAGGCCGCCATCACGCCGCCCGCGACCGTCGCGAAGCCGCCGCACATGACCGCCATCACTTCCGAGTTGGTCATGGTCTTGATGTAGGGGCGCACCACCAGCGGCGCCTCCGTCTGCCCCACGAAAACGTTGGCCGCGCAGGACAGCGTTTCCGACCCGCTGGTCCCCATGGTCCGCCGCATGATCCAGGCCATGCCCGCGATGAGCCGCTGCATCACGCCGAAGTGGTAGAGAATCGCCATCAAACTGGAGAAGAAGATCACCGTCGGCAGGATGTGGATGGCGAAAACCGTGCCGATGGGCACCAGGTCGCCGCTCACCGAGTTGACCACCTGGATGTAGCCGCCTTCGGGCCCGAGCGTGATGTATTTGACCATATCTTCGCTGGTACGGAAGAGATTGCCGAACAGGAAGGCCGTTCCCGCGTCGGTGAAGCCCAGGATCCTGGCCACCACCACACGCGCCGCCGCGAAGAAGGACTGTCCCCAGGGCGACCGCAGAAGCAACAGCGCGAACGCGAACTGAAGACCGAGTCCCCAAGCCACCGGCCGCCACTTGACCCGCCGCCGATTATTGCTCAAAAGCCAGGCGAGTCCCAATAGAACGACCACACCCAGCAGCGATGTCAGATTACCAGCGTCCATCCCGTCTCCTTGTTGGTTCTTCAGGAGGCCGAAACTACCAGCCCATTCCCGGATTGACCACACCAAACCCCCACTCAACCACCTGATTTGTGTAATTCCTGGAGCCATATCCGCCCATATCCCACGCAGGGAGACATGTATGTAGGGGGACATTTGTGGGGGCGTATGAAGGGGCGCGCAGCCAGGAGGGCGGAGCGCCCCGAAATCCGAGCGACCCGCTCACAGGAAGTGAGCGGAGAGCGCCCCCCACAAATGTCCCCCTACATACATGCCTCCCGGCCCGTGGAAACGGAGCGAATATGCCCCCAGGCTCCACATAAGTACTGGCCACCGTTGACAGGGCGGAGTGTTGTGGTATCTTTCCCGCTCATGAACGACAAAGTAGAAATAACACCCCCCGCGGTGATCATCGGCATCGCCGGCGGGACCGGTTCGGGCAAGACGACCGTCGCCCTGAGGGTCCAGGAAGCCGCGCCCGGCAGAACCGTGCAGATCATTCATCACGACTCCTACTATCACGACAATTCGCACATGTCGCTGAAGGATCGTGCCAAGATCAACTACGACCACCCCAACGCCTTCGACACCGACCTGATCGTCGAACATCTGAAGATGCTCAAGGGCGGTCAGGCCGTGGACGTGCCCGTCTACGACTACTCGATCCATTCGCGTCTGCCTGAGACGCGGCGAGTGGAGCCGGCCGACATTATCTTTGTCGAAGGCATTCTGGTACTCGAGTCCGAGGCCTTGCGGGATCTGATGGATATCCGGCTCTACGTGGGCGTCGATGCCGACGAGCGGTTCATTCGTCGCCTCAAGCGCGATATCCGCGATCGAGGGCGTAGTGTGGAGTCGGTGATCGACCAGTACATGAAGGTGGTGCGGCCCATGCACCAGCAGTTCGTCAATCCGTCCAAGAAGTACGCCCATCTGATCATTCCCCAGGGGGGATTCAATCAGGTGGCCATTGATCTGATCGCCGCCAAGATCCTGGCGATCACCCATTCCCGGCACGGCTAGACCGTCCGCGAGATACGGAGGCGACCCCATGCAGTTCGATGATGCGGACCTGGTCCTGCGCGACCCCTTGATCGATAAGGTCCTGATCAGTTCGGGTGACATCCAGAAGCGGATCCGTCAGCTGGGCACCGAGATCAGTCGCGACTACCAGGATCGCCAGCCGATCCTCGTCTGCATCCTCAAGGGCGCATTCGTCTTTTTGGCCGACTTGTCCCGCTGCATCTCCGTCCATCACGAAGTCGATTTCATGGCCATCAGCAGCTATCACGGTGGAACCGAGAGTACCGGCGTGGTGAAAATCGAGAAGGATCTCAAGTCGAACATCACCGACCGCGATATCATCATCGTGGAAGACATCGTCGACACCGGCTTGACCCTCAATTACCTGCTGGAGTTGCTGGAAACGCGCAGTCCGAAGAGCATCCGGGTCTGCGCCCTGCTGGACAAGACGTCTCGGCGGATCGAGGAAGTCCCCGTCACCTACAGCGGCTTCGAGATCCCCGACGAGTTCGTTATCGGTTTCGGTCTCGACTACGATGAGAAATACCGCAATTTACCCTTCATAGGTGTGCTCAAGCCCTAGCACGAGCGCGGAACAAAGGACGCCGGATATGAATGACCAGAGCGGCGGTCGAATCAACGACCGCTTTCCGGAGACCCTCACCTTCGACGACGTGCTGCTGGTGCCCGGCTATTCAGAGATCATTCCCCGCGACATCGACACCACGACCCGGTTGACCCGTAAAATTACCCTGCGGGCACCGTTGCTGTCGTCGGCCATGGACACCGTGACCGAGGCCGAGATGGCCAGGGCCATGGCGCGCCAGGGGGGCATCGGGATCATCCACAAGAATCTGCCGGCCGAGGCGCAGGCCGCTCACGTGCACCGCGTGAAGCGCAGCGAATCGGGCATGATCACCGATCCGGTTACGCTCGGCCCGGACCGCTCCATCGACGAGGCCCTGGCCCTGATGGCCGAGAACCACATTTCGGGCGTGCCCATCACCGAGGGGCAACGGCTGGTCGGTATCCTGACAAACCGCGATCTGCGTTTCGTGCGCGACACGACCCAGCCCGTGCGTTCGGTCATGACCAGCGAGAACCTGATCACCGTGCCCGAGGGGACGACTCTCGAGGAGGCCGCCGACAAGCTGCACGAGTATCGCATCGAGAAGCTGCTGGTCGTCGGCAAGGGCGGCGAGTTGCGTGGCCTGATCACGGTCAAGGACATCCAGAAGCGTATCGACTACCCCAACGCCAGCAAGGACGGCCAGGGACGACTGATCTGCGGCGCCGCAGTGGGTGTCGGCAAGGGGACCGAAGAGAGGATCGAACTGCTGGTGAAGGCCGGCGTCGATCTGCTGGTGGTCGATACGGCTCATGGCCATTCGCGCAACGTGCTCGACATGGTCAAGCACATCAAGACCGTCTATCCCGACCAGCAGGTGTTGGCGGGCAATATCGCCACCGGCGAGGCGGCCTTGGCCCTGATCGAGGCCGGCGCCGATGCCGTCAAGGTGGGTATCGGGCCGGGGTCGATCTGTACCACACGCATCGTGTCCGGTGTGGGCGTCCCGCAGGTCTCCGCGATCCTCGACGTGGTAGCGGCCACCAGGGACAAGGGCATCCCCGTCGTTTCCGACGGTGGGGTGAAGTACTCGGGCGACGCGGTCAAGGCCATAGCCGCGGGCGCCGACACGGTCATGATCGGCTCGATGTTCGCCGGCACCGAAGAGGCGCCGGGCGACAAGATCCTCTTCGGGGGACGTGTCTACAAGACCTATCGCGGCATGGGCTCGCTGGGTGCCATGCAGGCCGGCAGCAAGGACCGCTACTTCCAGGAGAGCGTATCCGACCCCGACAAGCTGGTGCCCGAGGGTATCGAGGGCCGTGTGCCCTACAAGGGCGCACTGGCGGACATCTTCTATCAGATCGTCGGCGGCCTGCGCAGCGGCATGGGCTATTGCGGCTGCGGCACCATCGCCGACCTGCACGCCAGCGCCCGCTTCGTGCGAATCACCGGCGCCGGCTTGCGCGAGAGCCATCCCCACGACGTCGACGTGACCCAGGAAGCGCCCAACTACGGCAAGAGCTCCTGATGGTCGCACGCGTCCTGTCGAAACTGGCCGGGATCGGACCGGACTTCCGGCACATGCTGTTGGCGACGCTCTGTTTCGGAGCGGCCAGCGGCATTTTTATGTCCACGCTGAACAATTATCTGAGCGACGTGCACGACCTGGGCGCAGCCGCCCGTGGTTGGCTCGAGTTTCCGCGCGAGTTGCCGGGCTTCCTGATCATCGGGGTATCGGCCCTGTTGTTGAGCTTCATGCGCGAAGCCCGCATGGCCGCCGTCGCCATGATTCTGACGGCGATCGGGGCCCTGGGATTGGGGATCGTCGCGCGCGACATGGCACCGCTGATCGTCTTCATCGTGATCTGGAGCATGGGCGACCACATCATCTTCGCGGTGGAAGGTCCAATCGGCCTGAAGCTGGCCAAACGCGGTAACGAGGGCCGGCGTCTGGGGCAACTCGGCGGCGCCCGCAACCTGGGCGTGATCCTGGGTGTAAGCGGCGTCTACCTGCTGGCGAAAGTCTTCGGCGAGCGTTACGAGTTCTTTTACGGTCTGGCGGCTATAGCGGCGGGTTTGGCAGGCTGGAACTACATGAAGTTGCGGGTTGGAGAGACGTCGGCCCGCTCGCGACGTCTGGTCTGGAAGAAGAAGTACGGCATCTTCTATGCCATCAGCGCCCTGTTCGGTGTGCGCAAGCAGATCTTCCTGGCCTTCGGCGGCTGGGTGCTGGTGAGCCTGCACGGGGTGCCGGTCTCGACCGTTGCGCTGCTCTACTTCATCGCCGCCGCGCTCGGCGTATTGTTCCGACCGCTGCTGGGCGACATCATCGATTGGGTCGGCGAACGCGCCGTGCTGGCCGCCGACGAGATCCTGCTGCTGGGCATCTGCCTGATCTACGCTTTCGTGAACGATGTGAAGCTGCTCTACGCGGCTTACATCCTGGACAGCATCCTCTTCGCCCTGCGCATCGCGCGGACGACCTACCTCAAGAAAATCGCCGACGATCCCGCCGACATCACGCCGACGATCAGTATGGGCATCACCATCGATCACGTTGTGGCCATGAGCCTGCCCGTATTATCGGGTTGGTTGTGGGAGACCTACGGGCACAAGTGGGTCTTCCTGCTGGCGGGCGCCATCGCCCTGGGCGGGTTTTTCATCTGCCTGCGAATCCGGGTGCCGAAGCAGGACGTGGAGGCGCCGGCATGACCCGCGTCCTGGCGATAGCCCTGGCCGGTGCGTTCGGCGCCGTTGCGCGCTATGGACTGTCCGGACTGGTGCAGCGATGGGCCGGACCGCGGTTTCCGCTGGGCACGCTGGCCGTCAACGTACTCGGTTGTTTTCTGATCGGCCTATTGGCCACATACAGCCTGGAGCGCTGG
>DAOVZQ010000253.1 GCA_030635025.1 bacterium | reverse complement strand
AGATCGTCCGGCCTCGGCTATCCACTTTTCCTCGTTCTTGGGCGTAGCCACCTTGGCGACCTCCCGCGCCTTGGTCCATCCCAACTCACCTGACGCAACCGATCGACGCAGGCGCGGTAACTCTTCAAGCGCTCCCGCCAACCGAACAAACTGCGAAGTCTTGCTGGGAGTAAAGCCGAGAGCCTCGGCCGCATAAGCCTGAATCGACGAGTAACCAAGATCCCGATACAACTTGCGACTGAGGATTTCCCCAAACAAAAGCACGGCGTTCTTTTCAGCCCGTTGGAGTTCACTCAGCGCAGCTTCGAGACGAGTATGAATTTCATTAGCGGACATAAGAAACCTCCCTGAAAACGAGCGTTTCGTGGGAGGTCGAAACGAGTGTTATCGATGCATGTAATATAACTCAAAAAAGCCCGCTCAGCAATACATAACTAATTTAAATACAACGCGTTATGGCGATTGTCGGGCATGATCCATGCACCCCGACACCCCCCATTTACACACAAGAATTCCCCCTCATTCCCCAACCCTAAACCACATATTAAACATGTTCAGAAACAGCCCGGGATTCTTCATCTCAAAAAGCTCCCAGTTGGCCAAACACGTCATGGCCGGATCCTCCGGGAACGAGCGGCGATATGCATCCACAACAACCGGCGACAGTTCGTCAAAGCCCAGAAATTCCAAGCCGAGTTCACGGCGAATCGCATCGACCTGCGCCGGTGTATAGCGGTGTTCCTGCACATGGAAAACAAGGTCGCGGCAACCGCTGAGGCTGTAGAAATCGGAGATCATGGTCAGCTGTGTCAGCGTGTCGCCGTAGCGTCCGGTGAGGACGTCGTGGCGGAAGCGGCGTATGGAGTCGGCATCGTCACCGATCCCCAGTTTCTCGATGATCAGCCGGGTCTTCACGATGACCGCCCGCGCTCGCTCGCTGTAGAGGGCGATGTTCACCAGGCCGCCGGGGGCCAGCTTTCTGCACAGCTCCCGCCAGCCGGCCACCGGATCCTGCATGTGGTGCAGGACGCCGGAGCAGTAGATCATCGCGAAGCGCTTGTCCATCTGCGACAGGTCGATGATGTCGCCGTGATGGAAATCGATATCGACATCCATCTCGTCGGCCATGCGTTTTGCGTAGGCCAGGCTCATGCGACTCAGGTCCAGGGCCGTGACCGAGGCGTTCCTGTATGTCTTGGCGATGGAGATGGGTTGGCGGCCGGTGCCGCAGCCGGCGACGAGAACGTTCACGGACGCGTCCGTGAGCATGCCGGGCAGGTCGACGCCCCGGAGCCGTATCTGTAGGTCGGCGACGATGTCGACAGGCGGCCGGTAGGCCACAGACAGCCAGCGGGGATAAGGATTCTCCTCGTACATGGCTTGAACGGTTTGAGATGTCTCATCCCGGATCGCCTTCAGGGTCGGCATCATGGCTGCGAGTTCGCGCTCGACCAGCCGATCCGACAAGGTGCGGCGAACCAGGGGGCGCACCGTCTCCGGCCAGTTTTCAAGGGGGATCTCCCGCAGGCTGGGCTCGGCGGGCATGTCGATCAGGGGCATATACATGGCTGCGACCAGCACCGTGCCCAGCAGACCGTCCGAATCGCCTTCTCCGCTCAACATCACGTCCTGTATCTGCATGAGACCGGCGAGCATCTGCTTTTCGTTGTCGTCGCTGTCGTGGACGTATTCGTTATTGGCGCTCTGCAGAGCCATCGCGACGATCAGGTCGATCCGGTCGGGGCGCAATGTGCCGGTCTCGAGCACCTCGATCAGCAGCGCGCGGCGGGTCGCCTTCAGCAGAGGCTCCAGCTCGGCGTCGGTGAAGAAAATGCGGTCCAGGGCGAGTAGCAGGAAGTCATCCACGCACAGGGTGTCGAGCTCGGGCGGTTCCGTCGGCGGATACTTGTGCTTGAGCCGGGCGGCGACCACGCGGGCCAGCATGTTGAACTCGACGTTGGGGAAGTCCAGGCACAGACGGATCTCGTCTTCGAGGTCCGGGTCTGCGGCCCGGTTGGTCAGTCTTTTGAGGGTCTCGACCAGATTGACCTGGAGATCCAGGTCGATGAGTCCCTGTGCCCACAGCTTTCGATAGTGTTCGTACGCTTCGGCCGGCCGGCCGTCGAGTTTGAGCAGCTTGGCCAGGTACTGACGGATTGCGGGTGTTCCGGGCTCAAGGACCCTGGCCTTCTGAACAGCAACGACGGCCTGTTTCAGATCACCGGCCTGCTCGTGCGTCTCCGCTTCGATCAGGTATTCCGTCACGCCGGGGGAGGCCATGGTTCGCTCCTGTTTCGTCGACTCTTCGAAAGGCTCATACGGCAGGAGGATATGACACGAACGGGCCGGATGGCCAGCCCCTGTTTGGAAGAGAAAGGGGCGACCCGCAGGTCGCCCCGAACTTTGGATCGATCAGGCCGGTGATTATTCGCTCCGGTCGTAAACCATCCTCAAGGTGATGGTTTTGTCGCTCTTGGGCGGCTTGAACGAGTGGATGACCGTCATCTGGTTGCCGTCTTCCTTGAGCGTGTAGGTGACGACCCGTCCGGGCCCGTCCGTGGCTTCGCTGCGCACGACGATGCCGTCGGACGTGACAGTTGCCGTTTCGAAAATCTGTCCCATGGCGGTCCAGCGTTCGGTGCTGCGGCCGTCGGTAAAGAGGGACTGCATGATGTCCATGTCGTCGGTGACGGCGAACTCCTCGCCTTCACGGAATATCTCCAGACGATCGAGGCCGGCCATCATGTTCCGGGGCTTGCGTCCGGGAGGGGCGTCGTCGATGCCGTCGGGGACCTTACCGCCCCGACCCATGCCGCCACTTTTCCCGCCGCGGCCGCCTCCACCGGCTGCACCACCCCGGCCCGTGCCGCCGCCGCTCATGCCGCCACGGCCCATGCTTCCGCCGCCCATGCCCCCTTGAGGCCGCTCGCGCTTGGGCATAACCTTCGCCGGATCATCGCTGAGCAGGACGTTCTTGACCCAGGTGCCCGTAAGGGTGGGGGCCGGTTTTTCGGTTTCCGGCTCGTCGGCCAGGACGGGCGAGACGAGGATCACCAGAAGCGTGATGAGGACTGCGAACGTGATGCGATTCATTTCGATCTCCTGTTGAGGTGGGGGCGCGGCTCGCAGGCTAACAACGCGTCAGGGTAAAAATTCCTGCGGCGGCTATATCGATTCGGTCTTCGTCGTGATTCGACTCATGATCAGTGACGCCAAGGCATAACCGAAAATGCCGGGCAGGGCAATGCCGCTGGGTAGACGATTGCGGACGCGGCCGCGGCTCAGAACCTGGTCGTCCAGGTCGGGGGGCAGAGCCTTGCAGGGCGCTTCCTCGGACCAGACGGCGGGGACGGGCGTGTCTATGCCCTGACGGCGCAGGAACTTGCGTACCCGACTGGCGAGGGGACACACGCGGCTGTCCCACAGGTCTCCCGCGCGCACCATGGAGACGTCCGTGCGCCCGGCCGCGCCCATGCTGCTCGCCACGCGCAACCCGTGCCGGGCGCAATGGGCCAGCAGGGTCACCTTGGGATTGAGGCTGTCGATGGCGTCGGCGATGAACGACGGGGCGGGGGAGAGCAGCTCGTCCGCCGAGTCGTCGTGAAAGAAGGCGCGCACGGCCCGTGTCTCGGTGTGTGGGCATGTGTGGGCGAGGTGGTCGCGCAGGACTTCGGCCTTGGGGCGGTCCAGGTCGGCTTCGGTCGCCGCGGGACTGCGGTTCAGGGAAGAGGCGGTCACCTTGTCGAAGTCGACCAGGGTCAGCGCGCCGACGCCGCTGCGTGCCAGGGCCACCGCGGCGTGGGCGCCGACGCCCCCCAGGCCGAAGACGGTCACGCGGGCGGCTCGCAGGGCGGCGAAGCCCGCCTCGCCGTAGAGGTCGACGGTACGGGTGAAGCGGTCAGGGCAGTCGGAAGAGTTCATGGGCGTTCCTTGTGGTCCGGTCTGCGATTTCTTCGATCGTCGTGTTGCGGAGTTCGGCCAGCGACGCGGCGACCGCGCGCACGTTGGCGGGTTCATTCTCGCCGTTCGGCACGCCGTCCATTCCCAGGCCCGGTGCGTCGGTCTCCAGGACTATGCGTTCCAGCGGGGCGACGACGGCGCTGCGTCGCGGCTTCTTGGCGCCCGGTCTCGTGATTGCGCCGCCGAGTCCAAGATAGAGTCCCAGGTCGAGGAAGCGTTTGGCCAATTCCGGTCCACGCGAAAAGGCATGGACCACGCCGCGCACGGGGCCCACTTCCGCAATCACGTCGACGAAAACATCGAAGACGCCGCGGCAGTGCAGGATCACCGGAAGGTCCAACGCCCGGGCCAGGCGCAACTGGGCGCGGAAGACCGACAGTTGTGTTTCGAGATCCGGCGCGTCGATCTTGGTGTCCAGGCCGATCTCGCCGACGGCTACCGCGTCGGAGGTGAGCAACCGTTCGCGCAGGCCGTCGATCTCGAAGTCCCGATGGGCTTCCCAGGGGTGCAATCCAAAGGCGGGGAAGACGTCTTCATGATCGGCGGCAATGGAAGCCACCGCGTCCCAGCCTGTCGTGTCATACGCTGGCAGGACAAACCCTCCGATGCCGGCCTCATTGGCGCGAGCGAGCACCGCGGGTAGATCGTCGCGCAGCTTCGGGAAGTCGAGATGGACGTGTGTGTCGATCAGGCGCATGAACCATGGTCGCACAGGCGCGGCCGGTGGACAACGGACGGTTGGGGTAAAAAATTGCCCCCGCGAGTGCGACTTCGCGGGGGCCGGGATCGCGGGGGAGGAAACACCCCACGACGGTATGATCATGCCTGATATGTCCTTCTGAGGGACATCAAGATATGGATCCGACAAAACCCGAGCAAGCCCATATTGGCCTATTTCGTGTCGAAAACGATAAAATCACGAAAGGAGCGATCGGAGTCCCACCATTGCCGGTCGTGGGT
>DAOVZQ010000210.1 GCA_030635025.1 bacterium | reverse complement strand
GGACACCACGACCACGTCCACGCCTTCGCGGGTCTGGAAAGTGCTGCCGAACATATCCATGAATGTGGGGCCGACGCGCGCGGACCCGTCGGTGCTGTGACAGGCGGTACATCCCTTGCGGGTGTAGAGAATTGCGCCCACCTCGGGCAGGGTCCGGCCGGCGAAGATGTCCGAGACGGACTGATGCCAGGCTTCGTAAGCCTCGGGGCGGTGAACGATCAGCGCCGTGTGCATGTCCGCATACCACTCGCCGCTGTACAGGCTGCTGCGCAGGGCGAAGGTGTCCGGCATATCGGCTTCGAACCAGGTCCGGGTCGTCCGATCGGGCAGGATGGCCTGGTTGATACGCAGGGCGGGAATCAACAACGAATGAGCCACGTCGGCCGAGCTCAGGTTGAGGACGACCGGCTGGTTCATCGCCACGTGCAGGGTGTCGGCCACGTGGCCGTCGGGGTATGTGAATTCCCAGTCCCACTGCTTCGCCTTCACATCGATGACTTCGGCCCCGTAGGGAGGCACAGTCCGATCCAGAAAACCGCAGAAGTCCGTCGTGAAAGCGAAAAGAGCCAACCCAGCCGCGGACAGAACCCACAACCCCAGGAAAAGAGGATTCGCGCCACCAGTGACGGTCGCTTCCGGATTGTCCTCGCGGCGCCGGAACTGGATGACATACGTCACGGCCAAACCGAAGACGAGAACCACGGCGAAAACCGCGACCGCCAGGATGCTGCCGAAAGCCTTGTCCAGCAGGTACGCCTGGGGGGACGCTTCCGGGGGAAACCAGGCCGACACGCCGCCGGCGCCGAGGAAGTGCGTTGCTCCACTCAAGATCTTGATTCCTTTCGCGCCAACATTAGGGCTGCGACGTTTCGGTTTCGGACCGGTTGACCAAGGCGTCGATGGCCGCCTCGATGGGCAGTCCCACGACGCCCTGCTCCTCGTCGATCCATCTGACACCCTCGTCCAGTCGGGCCTGTTGCTCGGCCAGGGCCTGTTCCATCACAGGGTCGACGGGCGTCAGGGTCTTGTACTCTGTTTCGACGGCCAGCGCCGCCTGGAATCCGCCCTGCAGGAACAGGACGACGGCGAAGAGGAAGATCGCCGCGGCGAGCGAACACAATATGATCGCGGGCGCGTTGGAACCGATCTTCACGAATGACTTGAGAGTCATACCCATCACCTCCTAGGCGTTCTCGAATCTTAGGGAATTCTCCAGACGCGGGTCCCGGGTCGGTACCAGCGAATGGCCCATGGCCAGCCGGGTCACTGCAGCGAACCAGATGCCGCCGACGCCCAGGAAACCGGTCACGTCCATGGGACTGAATACGAAACTGTCGCTGAACTCGGGCATGACCACCCAGTAGAGATTGATCCACTGGGCGACGATCAGCCAGAAGGCCCAGAAGGCCAACATCTTGCGGTTGCGCTTGGCGTATCGGGAAATCAGGCCGCAGAAGGGCAGGACGAAAGTGGCGAAAACGGTCGCCAGGCCCAACCAACCCCATCCATTTTGCGAACGCAGCAGATACCAGCCCGTCTCCTCGGGAATGTTGGCGTACCAGTAGAGCATGTACTGGCTGAACGCGATGTAGCCCCAGAAGAACGTGAAGGCGAACATCAGCTTGCCGTAGTCGTGGAAATGCTCGGGGCTGATGATCCGGGTCAGACGCCCGGTATTCTGCAACCCCATGGTGACCAGGGTCAGCACGGCGAAGAAACTGACGAATCCGCCCGACCAGTAATAGACGCCGAACATGGTGCTGAACCAGAGGTGGTCGATGCTCATGAGCAGGTCGAACGCCGCCACCGCGACGCTCAGGGCGCAAACCACCAGAGCGAAGCCGCTCATGTTCTCCATCTTGCGGGTCAGGGCCAGATCACCGCTGTCGTCCTGCTTCAGGGACTTCCGCCAGAAGTACCAGGAGAACACGGTCCACAACACCATGTAGATGATCCAGCGCGCCGTGAACCAGCCACCGCTCAGAAAGGCCGCCTTGTGGGCGAGGCCGTGGCTGCCGGCGACTGCGGGATCCGCCCAACCGTAGATCCGACCCGAAAGCAGCAGGACCGGCACGGCCAGCACGAGCATGACCGGCATGACCGACGCCATCACCTCGGCCATGCGCCGCACCACGATACTCCAGCTGGCCTTGGTCACGAACTGGAGCGGCACGAAGATCAGGGCGCCAATGCTGATGCTCAGGAAAAAGGCGAAGTTGACCAGATACGAGAAGCTGAAATGCCTGAGGTCGTCCCCCTCGCCCAGGCCCAGGACAACGGTGACGGCCAGTCCGATCACACCGACCAGACCACTGATCATGAACACCTTGCGACCGAGACCGTCCAGCGTGGTCTTCGTGTCGTCCAGACTGGGTGCGTGGTGATGAGCCAAGTCATTCTCCCCGTGCTCCACCGGACCGAGCGCCGGTGTTGAATCGGTTTCCAGGTCTGCCCCGCGACGACGTGTACGCCGCGGGAAGTGTCATCAGCGTCCCAATAGGGCGCGTTCGCTTTCGGGCACATCCTCGAGGGTCGCATTGCGGGACAACTGCAGCGCCCGCATGTAGGCGACGATCGCCCACCGGTCGTCGGGATCGATCTGCGCGGCGTGGGCCGGCATGGTCCGAATACCGTTGGTGATCGTGTTGTAGATGTGTCCCGCCGGCCGGTCGATCACCGTCCGGCTGGTCAGATCCGTGGGCGGGGTCCAGGTGCCCTCGGCCAGAGCCGCGGCCCGTAGTTGAACCAGCCCGTTGCCGTTGCCGCTTTGACCGTGGCACGGCGCGCAGAAGACGTTGAAGCGATCCCGGCCCCTGTCGACGAGTTCGCGCGTGATCGGCATCGGCAGCCGCTCCACGAAGATCGTGTCGCGCTCGACGCCCAGGTAATAACCGTCGTCGTCGCGCAACATGCCCCTGGCCACGGTGCCGTCCGGATGCGGACGCATGGCCATCCCGTCGGCGAAGAAGGAATTGACCGTCTGGGGCTTGTGATAGGACTGATCGTCCATGTCGTAGACGACCTGGATCCGCGTCCTCGACTTGCCCTCGTGTTGGGCCTTGTATATCAGTCCGAGCGGAACCAGGCTCAGCGCCACCAGGACGAGCAGGACGTAGATGATGATACGTGGCATGGTCAACCCTCCACACTTTCCGCGCCGTCCGCCGCATCGACGACCTCTTCGACCGCCAGCCCACCCAGCGAGGCCAGGAAATCACGGGTCTCGTCCAACTTGAACTTGGGGTCCTGGGCCTCGATTACGATGAAGAATCGATCCTGGGAGGCCCGCCTGAACCGCCGGCTCGAAAAGAGCGGATGGTGCAGCCGGGGCAGACCGTTGAGCCCCCACATCCCGAAGAAGGTGGCGAAGGCGCTGAACAGGATCGTCAGCTCGAACATGACCGGTATGGCGGCGGGCAGGCCGAAGAGCGGCTTGCCGGAAATGACGAAGGGGTAGTCGACGGCGTTCATCCACCATTGCATCAGGGTGGCCAGAATCAGGCCCGTGATACCGCCGGCCAGCACGATGAACGGGAGCCTCGAGCCCCGGATACCCATGGCCTCATCCATACCGTGGACCGGGAAGGGCGTATGGACGTCCCAGTGCTTGAAGCCCTTGTCCCGACATTGGGTCACCGCCTCGAAGAGCAGGCTTGGCGAATCGAATTCCGCCAGGAGCCCGTAGACGGTCCCGGATGCGTTGTGCGCGCTCATCGGTCGCCACCTCCTTCCGGGGTCTTCGGTATATCGCCGTGGTAGTCCCCCACCGAACGCCGCTCGCCGCTGTGGGCGTCGGCGATCGTCATGACCGTCTTGACCTCGGCCATGGCGATCATGGGCAGGAAGCGGATGAACAGCAACACCAGCGTAAGGAACAGTCCGAAGCTGCCCACGAAGGTCAGGATGTCGATGGTCGTCGGCTTGAAGTAGGCCCAGCTCGACGGCAGGAAATCACGACTGAGCGACGAGACCGTGATCACGAAGCGCTCGAACCACATGCCGATATTCACGAAGATATACATGATCCACATGGCCAGCAGGTTGACCCGAATCTTCTTGAACCAGAAGAGCTGCGGCGTGATCACGTTGCAGGTGACCATGGTCCAGTAGGCCCAGGCGTAGGGGCCGAAGGCGCGGTTCACGAAGGCGAATGATTCGTTGGGATTTCCGCCGTACCACGCGATGAAGAACTCCGTCGCGTAGGCGAAGCCCACCATGCTGCCCGTCGCCAGGATGATCTTGTTCATGTTCTCGAGATGGTGCAGCGTGATGATGTCCTGCAGTCCGAACCACTTGCGCGCCGGAATCAGCAGGGTGCCCACCATGGCGAAGCCGCTGAAGACGGCGCCCGCCACAAAGTAGGGTGGGAAGATGGTGGTGTGCCAGCCCGGCAACTGTGCGGTGGCGAAGTCGAAAGACACCACGGAGTGCACCGAGAGAACCAGCGGCGTGGCCAATCCGGCCAGCAGCAGGTAGGCTTTTTCGTAGCGGTGCCAGTGGCGATGGCTGCCGCGCCAGCCGATCGCGAGTATGCCGTAGATGATCTGCTGCAGCCGGCCCTTGGCCCGGTCGCGCAGGGTGGCCAGGTCGGGCACCATGCCCGTGTACCAGAAGAGAAGCGAGACCGTGGCGTAGGTGCCCACGGCAAAGACGTCCCACAGCAGCGGGCTGCGGAAATTGGGCCACATGGCCTCATAGTTGGGAATCGGGAAGAGCCAGTACACGACCCACACGCGGCCCACGTGGATGCCCGGGAAGATCCCGGCGCAGATCACCGCGAAGATGGTCATGGCTTCAGCAAATCTATTAATGCTCGTGCGCCATTTCTGTCGCAGCAGGAACAAGATCGCCGAGATCAACGTGCCCGCGTGGCCGATGCCCACCCAGAACACGAAGTTCACGATGGCCCAGCCCCAGCTGACCGGGTTGTTCAGTCCCCACACGCCCACACCCGTGATGAACAGGTAGCCGATCATCAGGAAGAGCATACCGGTCAGACTCGCCGTGACGGCGATGGCGATATACCAGGCCTTGGGCGTTTTCTTCTCCAGCACGATGTCCGAAACGGTCTCGGTGATCGTGGTGAAGTCGTTTCCGCCCAGGATCAACTCGACCGGCCGGGTCGGGTCGTCCGAGGTGTTGTCTTGGATTTGACTAGCCGTCTGGTCCATGCTTCAGGCTCCGGATTCAGTTGGATCGTCGCGGCTGAGACTCGGCTCCGCCCGGCCCACTACCCGTGGGCTTCGTCGTGACGATCGTGTCCCCCATGATCTCCTTCGTGGTCGTCTCCATGTCCGTCCGCCGACGCGATGGCCGGGTTGGGATTGCGGATGCGCGCCATGTAGGTGGTCCGGGGTTTGATGTTCAGGTACTCGAGCAAATCGTAGGATCGCTTGATCTCGCGCCGCCCGCTCACGCGACTCTCCGGATCGTTCAGGTCCCCGAAGACGATGGCGTTGGTGGGACACGTCTGGGCGCAGGCCGGCAGGACGTCCCCGTCGTTAATGTCGCGACCCTCGACACGCGCCGTGACGCGGGCCTTCTCGATGCGCTGGGTGCAGTAGCTGCACTTCTCCATGACGCCGCGCG
>DAOVZQ010000183.1 GCA_030635025.1 bacterium | reverse complement strand
GTCGAGGCCGGCAAGCACGTCTATACCGAGAAACCCCTCTGCCTGAACGAAGGGGAGTTGGACCGGATCCGCGATGCCTACGGGCGTGCCGTCGAGGGCGGGAGCCAGCAGATCCTGACGGTGGGCTTCAACCGTCGGTACGCGCCTTTGGTCCGCAAGACCAAGGCCTTCTTCGCCGGGCGCACCGAACCGATGATCATGCATTACCGCGTCAACGCGGGCTTCATGGAGAAGGAAAGCTGGTACCAGGATCGTGCGGTGGGCGGCGGACGCGTCATCGGCGAGGTCTGTCACTTCATAGACACGCTCCAGTATTTGACCGGCGCGTTGCCGGTGAGCGTTTTCGCCCAGTCCATCAAGACCGACAATCAGGCCACCACCCTGCAGGACAACGTGATCATCACCTTGCAGTTCGACGACGGCTCTGTGGGATCGATCACCTATTTGGCCAACGGCGACCCCCGGTTCCCCAAGGAGTACATCGAGGTCTTCTGCGAAAACCGCGTGGCGGTCATGGACAACTTCTCCGAGCTGACGACCATGGCCAAGGGCAAGCGCGATGTCGTGAAGGCGCGATCCCAGGACAAGGGTCAGAAGGGGGAGATGGTGGCCTTGCGGAACGCCGTGATCGAGGGCGAGGGCAACCCGATCCCGTTCGAGAGCGTGGCGGCGACTACGCTCGCCACCTTCAAAATTCTCACCTCGCTCGAGCAGGGTGTGCCGGTGTCGTTGTAGACTCCGTGCTGTTCAATAGCTGTCCGTGCAATGCGCGGAGAAGGGAAGCACAGTGAAAGTCAGTATCTTCGGCCTGGGTTAC
Source organism: bacterium (assembly GCA_030635025.1). Classification (GTDB taxonomy): domain Bacteria; phylum Krumholzibacteriota; class Krumholzibacteriia; order LZORAL124-64-63; family LZORAL124-64-63; genus JAHIYU01. The sequence goes on along the minus strand of DAOVZQ010000183.1, from coordinate 5,113 downwards.
GTGGGCGCGGTTTCGGCGGGTTGTCTCGCCAAGGGCGGGCACGAGGTTGTCGGCGTCGATCTGGCGCAGACCAAGGTCGACCTGATCAACTCCGGCCGATCGCCCATCATCGAGCAGGACATCAACGAGATCATCGAGGCCGCGGTGGCCGACGGCCGACTGCGCGCCACCTCCGACGTGAGCGAAGCGATCAACGCGACCGAGATCTCCTTCATCTGCGTGGGTACGCCCAGCCAGAGCAACGGCAACCTGGATCTTCAGTACGTGGAGCGCGTTTGCGAGCAGATCGGCGAGGAGATCGCCAAGAAGGATGCGCGCCACGTCGTGGTGATTCGCAGCACCATCCTGCCGGGCACCATGCGCAACCTGGTGATCCCCACGCTGGAGAAGGCCAGCGGCATGACCGCCGGCGAAGGATTCGGAGTCTGCAACAACCCCGAGTTCCTGCGCGAAGGCACCGCCGTCTACGACTATCTGAACCCACCCAAGACGGTGATCGGCGAATCGGATACGCAGAGTGGCGACCTGCTGGCGTCGTTCTACACGGGCCTGGACGCCCCGCTGATACGCACCGAGATCGAGACCGCCGAGATGGTCAAGTACGTGGACAACGTGTGGCACGCCCTGAAGGTCTCGTTCGCCAACGAGGTGGGCAACATCTGCAAGGCGGTCGATATCGACGGTCACGCGGTGATGGATATTTTCTGCCAGGATCGCAAGCTGAACATTTCCGGAGCGTACCTCAAACCCGGTTTCGCCTTCGGCGGCTCCTGCCTGCCCAAGGACCTGCGAGCCCTGAACTACAAGGGCAAGTCGGCGGACCTGGTGTTGCCGGTGCTGAGCTCCATGCTGCCCAGCAACGAACAGCAGATCGCCACCGGCTTGAGGATGATCACGTCCAAGGAGAGCCGCAAGGTGGGTATTCTCGGCTTCAGCTTCAAGGCCGGAACCGACGATCTGCGCGAAAGTCCCCTGATCGAGGTCATCGAGCGTTTGATCGGCAAGGGCTACGATCTCAGGCTCTACGACCGCAACGTGGAGATGGCCACACTGGTGGGCGCCAACAAGGATTTCATCCTGAACAAGATCCCGCATATCTCGAGGCTGATGGTTTCGACCATCGACGAGGTGCTCGAACACGCCGACACCCTGGTGATCGGAAACGCCGCGCCCGAGTTCAGGGACATCATGGATAAACTGCGCCCGGGCCAGGTGGTGGTCGACTTTGTCCGCATCAGCGATCGTCGCTCCGACGGAGAAACCTACGACGGGATTTGCTGGTGAGTCGCCCGATCGCTCATAAAATTCTCGCCTCAACCGAGCGCCTTGACGCCTGGCTCGTGGACAACGGCTTCAAGGCCTACGACCCCTTCGACGGTTTGAGCTCGCGTGTGTTGGGCCCGTTCACCCTGGGCCAACCCATGCTGCGCATCGCCCTTCAACAGGGCATCCGCCGGTTCCCGCTGAACCTGCGCCCGTTCCTGGGCGTGCCCAAGGGGAATTCGTCCAAGGGTATGGGATTCCTGGCTCGCGGCTATATGCGTCTCCATGCGACCACCGGCGACGACCGCTATGCCGAGCGGGCGCGCATGTGCCTGGACTGGCTGATCGAGAACCAGTCGTCCGGATACTCGGGCGCGGCCTGGGGAAACCACTTCGACTACCAGTCGCGCGTCTTTTTCCTGCCGGCGGGTGTGCCGACCATCGTGTGGGTGGCCCTGATCGGACAGGCCTTCCTGGACGCTCACGCCCATTTCGGCGACCAGCGCTATCTGGACATGGCCGTCGGCGCCTGCGAGCACATTGTGCACGATCTGGATCGCCACGAAGACGGAGACACGGTCTGCATCAGCTATATTCCCATCGACAACAAACAGGTCCACAACGCCAACGTGTTGGGGTCCGGTCTGCTGGCGAGGGTCTACGCCCTGACGGGAAACGAGACGTATCGCGACCTGGCGGCCCGATCCGCCGCCTACACGGTCAAGTACCAGCGCGAGGACGCATCCTGGTGGTACGGTGAGGCGTCGAACCTGCATTGGGTCGACAACTTCCACACCGCGTACGTGCTGGATTCGCTCAAACACTACGCCGAGGGCAGCGGCGACCGGTCGCACGATGAGGCGATCGACCGCGGCTACCGCTACTGGAAGGACACCTTCTTCGAAGCCGACGGCATGCCGCGCTACTACGACTTTCAGGCGAAGCCTCTCGACATCCAGTGTTGCAGCCAGGCCATCGACACGCTCGTGTTCTTCAACGATCGCGACCCCAAAAGCCTCGAACTGGCCGCCAAGGTGGCCGATTGGACCATCACCCACATGCAGGATCGCGACGGTCACTTCTGGTTCCGTCGCTACCCCGGCGGCTTCATCAACAAGACGGCCACGCTGCACTGGGGCCAAGCCACCATGATGTGCGCCCTGGGCGGCCTTTACCGCGCCCTGGAAGGCGGCCGGCGATGAAGAAAACCGTATTGATCATCGTGGAAAACCTGCCCGTGCCTTTCGACACGCGGGTGTGGAAAGAAGCGCTGGCGTTGCACGCCGGCGACTACGAGGTCTGCGTGATCTGTCCCAAGGGCAAGGGATTCGAGAAGGGTTACGAGCATCTCGATGGCGTCCACGTCTATCGTCATCCCATGCCGACCGAAGGCAGCGGGCCGGTGGGGTTCATTGTGGAGTACGCGGCTGCCCTGTTCTGGGAGTTCCTCTTTGCCTGGCGCATCTTCTTCAAGCATCGCTTTCACGTGATCGAAGGCTGTAATCCGCCCGACTCGATTTTCCTGATCGCGCTGCCCTTCAAACTTTTCGGCGTGAAGTACATCTTCGACCATCACGACGTGATGCCCGAACTGTACGAGGAGAAATTCGAACGGCGCGACCTGCTCTACAAGGTGCAGGTCCTTTTCGAAAAGCTCACCTTCTGGACCGCCGACGTGTCGATGGCCACCAACCATACCTACAAGGGCGTGGCCTGTTCACGAGGCGGCATGAAGCCCGAAGACGTATTCGTGGTGCGCAACGGTCCCGACCTGGAGTATTTCAACCCCGTACCGCCGGTCGCGGCGCGCAAACACGGCAAGGACTTTCTGGTGGGCTATGTCGGCACAATGAGCGTGCAGGAAGGGCTCGACATCCTTCTGGACGTCGCCGACTTCATCAAGCGTTCCGGACGCAACGACGTGCATTTCACCGTCGTCGGCGGTGGGCCTGGCCTTGCTCAACTTCGCGCACTGAACGCCGAGATGGGTACCGAGGACGTAGTAGATTTCACCGGTCGCATCAGCGATGAAGACCTCCTGGAGATCCTCTCGACAGCCGACGTATGCGTGAACCCGGATCGCCCCGGAGACATGAACGACATGTCGACCATGATCAAGATCATGGAATACATGGCGCTCGAAAAGCCAATCGTGCAGTTCGACCTGAAGGAAGGCCGGTTCTCCGCCGGCGAGGCATCCCTCTACGCCGACAGCAATGATCAGGTGGCGAGTTTCGCCGAGAAGATCCTGTGGCTGCTGGACCACCCCGAAGACCGTGAGCGCATGGGTAGGCTCGGCCGTGAGCGGGTGGAGAAGGAATTGGCGTGGGAGTATTCGGTGCCGCATCTGATTGCCGCATATGAACGGGCCTTGACCCGTTGACTTCATGTCACTCCGGCTTCAAACCCCGCCATTGTTTTAGGCGCAGCCAGCGACCGCGCAACGTGGTCTCGCCGTAGTTGTGCCCCAACCAGATCACCAGCGCGCCCAGCATTAGACCGCCGATCACGTCGACCACGTAATGGTAACGGCAGTAGACCGTCGAGGCGCAAAGCAGCACCCACAAGGTGGTCATCCAGGCGCGATGCCTTGGGAACCACTTCCAGACATGCCACCATCCCATCATCGAACCGGCCACGTGGCTGCTGGGAAACGCCGCGCCCAGGATGGCGCCGTTGGCGTGGATCATGTGCATGATGTCTGTGAAGATCCAGCCCGGAACGTCGATGGGCCTGGTGATGATGAACTTGGGCCCCCAGGCGGGAAAGAACGTGTAGAACGAGTAGCAGAGCAGCATGGTCGCGCTAAGGTCGCGCACAAAGGCCCGGACGGCCGGCCAGCGTTCGTCGTCGCCGGGCCCCGCACTCCTGAAGAGCATGAACAGCACCACAGGCGAGAACAGGTAGTAACTGAAATAGGCGAACTCCATCAACTCGTGATACCAGGGCCAGGGCCAGGCTTGCGACCAGGCCAGGCTGGGCTGAAATCCGAAGAGCTTACCCTCAAGCGCGATCAGCCAGGGGTCGAAGGATTCGTGGAACCCGTGGAAAACGATACCCAGGAATTCCATCTCCGCATAGAAGAGCGGGAAGGTGAAGGGCAGATAGATTTCGCCGACCAGTCGCACCAGCGCCAAACGGGATCGACGCAGCAGGGGCGGGACGAACCAAAAGACCAACGCCAACCCCAGATGCGCGGCCAGCCGTGCGTAGGGATGGGCCACGACATCGGGATTGAACAGGGGATAGATTCCGCTGACGATCAGGTAGACGACGGCCCAGCGATCCAGGTCGAGTCGGCTCAGGGACAGGCGGATCATTCCGCGACTCATCAAAGCCATTTCTCCCGGCGGTAGAACTCCAATGTTTCGGCGAATCCGACATCCAATGGACGCGCGTCGGTGAAGCCGAGTTCCGTGCGCAGACGGTCGCCGCTGCAGACCCAGCCCGTCACGCCCACGTCGCGCAGACGATCGGCGGCCAGCAAGGGCATTTTTTCGGCCTTGGCGCCGCCCACCAAACGCGCGACCAGATGCAGCAGGCCCACCGGCAGGGGGAGGGTGAAGACGCGGCGATCGAAGATGCGGGCCAGCGTGTCGACCAGGTCGGTAAAGAGATGGGGTGTGCCGTCGTCCACGAAATAGGCGCCGTGGGCGCGGTCGTCGATGGCCAGCAGGAGTGCGGCGCGGGCGGTGTCGCGGCCGTCGGACAACGATAATTCCCGTACGCGGCCGATACGCGCGCTCAGACCGTGCGCGGCGGCCTTGAACAGGGGCAGGAACGCCGCATCGTTCGGCCCGTAGAGGGCCGGCGGACGCAGGACGGCGGTGCGAAAGGGCCAGTCTCGGCC
>DAOVZQ010000045.1 GCA_030635025.1 bacterium | reverse complement strand
GGTCATCGGATCACACTCCGGTCACGGGCAACGGCGCGGCCGGTCGGAAGACCAGGCGGCGCAGCAAGGGCAACAAGGCCGGCGCCAAAAGCGCGGCCGCGAAATTCTGTATCACCAACTGGATGAAGATCGAATTGACGGTAAAACGAGTCATGAACTCTCCCGAAGCATCGGCGAGCCAGATGGACAGGCCGACCAGAATCCCGGTGCCCAAAATCGCCAACACGACGCCGGCCTGCGGGGTGAAACCGATCCGACGACGCGGCGCGGCCGAGACGGGAGCCGGCGATTGGGCCAACTCGTCCAGGGAGAGGGCCAGCGTGTCGGCGCGCAAACGGCCGGGCGTGACCTCGGACACGGCGAGCAGACGCTTCACTTCATCCAGGTCGGCTTTATAGGCCTGGCAGTCGGAGCAGTCCACCAGATGCCTCGTCATCGACGCATCCGGCGCCTCGCCGTTCGCCAGTCCGGCCCGTGTTTCGCTGCAATCCACTTTGATCCTCCTACCGCCTGAATTCACCGAGCTGTTCCCGCATGATCGCGGCCGCCCGATGCAACATCGACTTGACCGTTCCCTCGGCCACCTGAAGCACCGCAGCCACTTCCCTGAGCTTGAAGCCCTCCGCGTGCACTAGCAGAAAAGCCGTTCTCTGACGTTCACTCAGGGCGCCCAAGGCCCGGTCGAGACCTTCGCGCAGGGCGATCTGCTCCGAGATCTCGGGATTCCTCGCCGTTGCCCGCTCACCAACGGTCGACGTGTCTGCGTCCAGACTGCCGCCATCGATCCTTCGTCGGACCCGCCGTTTTCGCAGTTCATCCCGAAAGAGATTCGCCGCAACGGTGAAGAGCCACTTGCGGACGTCGGTCGGTAGCCGCCGATCACCGTCCCGAAGCCGCCGCGCAACCCGCAGCCATGTTTCCTGGTAGAGCTCCTCGGCCAGATCCGGGTCGCGGGCCAGGTAACGTGCGAAGCGAAAGAGATCCGCCTCGTGGCGGGCGAAGAGGTCGGCGAAGGCGGCCGGATCGCCCCGGCGCGCATCGTCAAGCAACTTCGCTTCTCCACGCGGCATCGAATCCTCCAGGGGCACGGCTACAGAAGAACGGACGTGTCGGAATGCGGATGGTTCATCGGGTCGACACAAAAATTCGTCATGCCGATCCTATATCCCGACCGGTGGCTACCGCAACAAGGACCGGGATGATTCCGACGACACGATCAGGGATTTGGAGTACGCTCCCCCGAATCACCAGAGAGGATTCCGACTTGATAGCGACTCGATTCCTTCGTCCATGGCTCCACGCTGTTGTCCTGATCAGTCTCACGCTACCCTGGTTATGGGGCTGTGGCGGGGATGATCCCGCAACCGTACCCCCTCCCACCATTTCGGTGCCCGCGGTGACTATCGAGGGTCAGGGCACGGACCGCATCGGCGCCTTGTCTTTCGACCGCGGCGTGGGCCATTGCGTGATCGACGGCGAGCGGGTCGCCGCACTGGCCTACAACCGGATCAACTGGGACGCGTACGATCTGGTGCTCTTCAGCGTCGTGGCCCCCGTCCGGGACAACCTGCACGTCCTCTACATCTATTCCGCCGCCGACACCTTGCACAGGGTGTGGCATGAGAGCTACGACGATACGCTCTATACCGAACTCGCTTCGGGCAGCGCCCTGCACGACGGCACGTCCGCGGAAAGACGCCCTGCGCTGGAGTCCCTCGCCGCCGTGCCAGTCGGCCTGCAGCGATTCGAGGGCGTCGAGATCACCGGCGATCGCCTGAGTTACCGGGACGGAGCAGGAACGATCGAAATCTCAGACGAAATCTGGGACCTCCATCCCTTCGAATTCGTGGATTGTGGGGAGTGCGCGAGTGCGCCGGAAAACGGCTGGCTGGAGTTGCACAGCATCGTCGTCGGTCCCGACGGGGAACGCGGTTTTGGGATCGTCTACCTTTATCTGAACGATCCGGACCGAGCCGTCTTCACATATTTCATCAGGCTGGATCCGCTTGAGCACGGCGGTCACGTCACATTCACTGTGTCGTGGGACAGGATCGCGGAGTTGACCCCGGACCGGCAAACAAACAGGGGAGCCGACCGTAGGCGACTCCCCTAGCACCGTTCATTTGTAAGTACCGTCACGCTGATCGGCTAAGATTCCCGCCGACGTCTCCCCTGCCCTTGACCATCGCCCGCAGCCCCACCTTGAACGCCTCGGCGTACCGGTTGGCGATCAGGTAATAGGTCGGCAGTACGATCAAGGTCAGCAGCGTACTCGAGGCCAGCCCGCCGATGATCGCCCGGGCCATGGGGTAATACTCGGCGTCACCCACATGCGCGCCCTTGAAGACCGCAAGCGGCAACAGACCTAGGATGGTGGTGCCGGCGGTCATCAGGATCGGGCGCAGCCGGTCGCTACAGCCGGCGATCAATGCCTCTTCCAGGGTCAGGCCCTCGCGCCGATGGTTGTTGATGTGGTCGACCAGCACAATGCCGTTGTTCACCACAATGCCGATCAGGATCACGATCCCGATCATGGCCATCATATTGAACGGCGTACTCGTGGCCATCATGATCCAGAACACGCCCACCGAAGCGAAGGGCACGCAGCTCATCACGACCAACGGATGCAGCAGCGACTCGAATAGACTGGCCATCACGAAGAAGACGCAGGCCAACGCCAGCAACATGTTCAGGCCCATCTCGCTCTGCTGTTCCTGGCCGCGTCGGATCTGCGAACCGAAGTCCCAGCCGTAACCAATAGGCAGTTCCATACCGTTGAGCAGGATGCGGAACTTGTCCAGGGCGTCGTCCAGCTTCTCGCCGTCGTAGGTACCGCGGATGGTGATGCCCGACTTCTGGTTCTCCCGGAATATTCGCCGGGGACTCTCGTCGATCGTGAAGTCGGCGACCTGACCGAGTTGTATGGCGCGTCCTTCGACAGCGCCCACGGTCAGGATCGACAGGTTCTCGATGCTCTCGCGGTCGCTCGGATCGAGCACCACGACCATGTCCACTTCCTTCTGGCCGGTGTTAAGACGCGGGAGCTGTACGCCGCGGTAGGTCAGACCCATGATTTGGGAGATGGTATCGGGCGTCACGCCCACACGCGCGGCCGCCTCGCGGTCCACGTGGATCTGGATCTCCTTGTTGCCGTCCTCGCCATCGGAGCGCAGATCGCTCACGCCCTCGACCGACGACAGCAGATGCTTGACGTCCTGGCCGATCTCCATCAGCGACTCGGTTTCCTCTCCGTGGATGGTCACCGCAAAAGTTTTTACACCGGAGCCTTGTCCCTCCTCGTCGCCGAACTCGTATTTCAGCCCCGCCTGCTTGGGCAGGTTCTCGCGCAGGTCGTCGCGGATATCCTTGTAGAATTCGTCCGACACCACACCCGACTCGAAGAACAGGGAAATGCCGCCGCGGTCGGCCGTGTAGTAGACGTAGATGTCGCGGATGCCCAGTTCCTCGCGGCGCGATTCGAGGTAGTCCTCGGCCAACTGGACACAGTCGCTGGTGCGATACTTGTCCATGGGATCGGTGAAGTTGCAGTTGATGTAGAGACTCTCACGTCGAATTCCCTCGTCGCCGAAGGCTTCCGGCTTGAAATTGGTGACCTTCATCATGACGCCCGTAATGACCAGCACCACGGGTATGATGACCAGCGCCGTCATCAGCGGATGGCGCAACGCCGTCCAACCGAGTACGCGCAGGTAGCGCTTGCGCAGGACGGCCAGCCAGCCGTTCTCCTTGACGGCGCCGCTGTCGCGGGTCAGTCGAACCGAAAGCGGCGGGATCACGGTCAGGCTCACCAGGAGCGAGAACACCAGCATGATGCTGATGGTCACACCCACCTCGCCCAGCCAAACGGACATCTCGTCGGCCTGGCTGACGATGATCGGCGCGAAGACGATGATCGTCGTCAGCGTCGACGCTACCACCGCGCGCCCCACTTCGCGTGTGCCGCGCACGGCCGCGGCCAGCGGACTGGCGCCTGCGCGCTGTCGTCGATGGATAGACTCCAACACCACCACGGCGTTGTCCACGAGCATGCCCACGCCCAGCATCAGCCCCATCATGGTCAGGATGTTGAGCGAGCGTCCGGACAGATAGAGAAAGACCGCGGTGCCCATGATCGACAGCGGAATCGCCACCGAAACCACAAGGGTCATGCTCAGGCGCCGCAGGAACAGGTAGAGCACGATGATCGCCAGCAGTGAACCGAGCGAGCCGCCCTGGAACAGGCCCTTCAACGAATTGGTGATCTGGTCCGCCTGGTTGAAGAAGGCGAAGCTGCTGATGCCCTGCAGCGAAGGGTCGAGATTGATGCGTTCCAGTTCGGCCTCGACGGCGCGACACACCTCGACCGTGTTGTAACCCGACGCCTTCTGAATCCAGAAGGCGATGGCCGGCTCCCCGTTCAGGCGCCGTCCATAGCTCAAGCCGGGCGCGCCGTAGACAACGTTGGCAATGTCCTGCAACCGCAGGCCCCGCTCGTCGATGGGCAACAGGCGCAGGTCCTCGACACCGCTCAGCCCGCTGACCGTGCGCACGTCGTAACGCAGGCCCTCGTCCGTAACCCGGCCCACGGTCAACTCCACGTTGGCCGCGCCCAGGATCCTGAACAGATTGCTCACGTCCACGTTGTGTTCGAGAATCTTGTCGAAATCGAGGTAGATCGAAGCCTGCGTCGGCAGCACGCCGTCGATGTTGACGCGCCCCACACCGGGAATGCGCTGCAGCGGCGCGATGATCTTTTGGTCCAGCAGGTCCCAGCCCTCGGACAGGTCACGCCCCTTGGCTGCGATGCGTCCCTCGATGATGGGGATGTCGTTTGTATCGAAGGTGATCAGCAGGATGTTGCGAATGTCTTCGGGAAGGTCGCCGCGGATCTGGTCGATCCTCTCCTTCACCTCCATGCGCAGCAGGTTGACGTCGCGGCCCCAGTCGAATTCCACGCCGATGAAGGCCTGGTCCGCATCCGAATAGCTGCTCAGTTCCCTGACGCCGCCGAGGGTCGCCAGCACTTCCTCGATAGGCAGGACGATTTCCTTCTCCACCTCACTGGGGATCCCGTTGGGATAGGGCACGACCACGCCGATGAAGGGAAATTCCACTCGCGGCAGGAAATCCAGCGGCAGCTTCAGGACCGACACGGCGCCCAGCACGACCATGGTCAGCAGGACCATGGCGAGGGTGACCGGACGTCTCAGGGATACGCGCGTGAGCCACATGTCAGGACTCCCCTCGCGCCAACCCGGCGGATCTGACGAGCGGCTTCCGCGCCCGACGTTGCACGCCGACAGGGACATCGGCATTGGGCGTGATCAACGTGTAGACGACCGGAACGACCACGAGCGTCAGCAGGGTCGCCAGCAGCAGGCCAGAGATAACCGTGACCGCCAGCGGAGTGCGCAGTTCGGCGCCCTCACCCAGACCCAGCGCCATGGGCAACAGGCCCAGAACAGTCGTCGCGGTGGTCATGACGATGGGCCGGAAGCGCTCCTGCCCCGCCTGCAATACGGCTTCATACATACCGAGCCGCCGGCGCAGCTTGTTGATCCGATCCACCAGCACGATTCCGTTGTTCACCACGATACCCGCGAGCATGATCGCACCGATCACGGCGATCACGCTCACCGAAGTCCCGGTCAGTTTGAGACCGTAGATAGCACCGATCAGGGCCAGCGGCACCGTGAACATGATGATGAACGGATGCAGGAAACTCTCGAACTGCGCGGCCATCACCAGATAGACCAGGAACACGGCCAGCAGGATCGCCATCTGCAGGGATCGATAGGACTTCTGCATCTCATCGTTCTGACCGCCCAGAGCCACACTGATATTCGCCGGCAACGTAAGGGTGCGCAATCGGGCCTCGATCTCCTGGGAGACCGAGCCCAGGTCACGGCCCGCCAGGTTGGCCGTCACGATGGCCACCCGCTTCCGTCCCAGACGATGGATTTCCGAAGGCCCGCGCTCGACGCTCATCGACGCCACCGCGGACAGGGGAATGGGGATGCCGTTGCGCTCGGCGATGATCAGGTTCTGCACCGCCTGCAGCGTGTTGCGTTGCTCGTCCTCGTTGAGCACGCGGATATCGATGTGACGTTCCCGTTCGCGGATACGACTGGCCACGGTGCCGCGCACCTTGCCGCGCACCGTTTCCGACACGTCCGACAGGGTCAGGTTGTACCGGTTGAGCTTGTCGCGATCGAAGGAAACGCGTACCTCGGGCGATCCGGGCACCATGCCCGGCCTCACGTCCCGCAACCCGTCGATCGTGGCCATCTCGGCAGCCACGAGGGATACGGTTTCCTGCAGGTCCTTCAGATTGTAGCCGTACACGTCCACTTCCACGGGCGCGTTGAAGCTGAACAGGGACTGGCGCCGGAGCTTTTGCGTAACCTCGGGATACCTCGCCAATACGGCGCGCACATCCTCCAGCACCTGCTCTTCTCGCTCCTTGTTGGCGCTGTCTAGCTTCACGTGGATTTCCGCGCGGTTCTCCTTGCGGCGTTGCGCGCTGGTGTCGCCTTCCCGGCTGACACCCACGTCCGACGCCGTCAACACGATGCCGTCCACATCCGCAAGATCGGCCTCGATGGCCGCGACCCGCTTGTTGGTGCGGCTCAAGGGCGTGCCCTCGGGCAATTCCAGCCCCAGGGTGAACTCGCCCTGGGACAGCGGCGGGATCAACTCGTTGCCGAGAGTCGGGAAGAGCAGTACGGCGCCGGCCGCCAGCAGGACGACCAGGGTCATCACCAGGCCGCGTCGTACCAGGGCGCCCGCCAGCAGATGGGAATACCCGCCCACCAACCGCGGCCAGACCAGACCGAATCCGGACGTCAGCGGCACCATGGCCCAGCCGCCGAGACGTCCGATGACGAATCCCAACTGCTTCACGACCGTCACCAGGAACATGGGCAGGAAGAGAACGATCCCCAGCATGATCACACGGGGATACCACAAGAAATTACGGGTCTCACCGGCGAACCGGGTCCAGGCGAAGAGCCGCCCCCGGAAGGTGAGGCGTTCGCCGCCGTCGTCCTTGCCGCCGCTGCGTGCGCCCCAGGCCATGGCCATGGGTGTAAAGGTCAGCGCCACGATCAGTGAAATGAACAGGGAGAAGGTGACCGTCAGGGCCTGGTCGCGGAAGATCTGCCCGGCCACGCCGACCACGACGAAAACGATGGGCACGAACACGGCCACGGTCGTCAATGTCGAAGCGATCACCGCGGAGGCAACCTCGCCGGCTCCCTTGACCGTCAACTTCTGCCGATCGGCGTCGGGTCCGGCTTCCTCGCGCCGTCGATGTATGGCCTCCAGCACGACGATGGAGTTGTCGACCAGCATGCCCACGCCCAGAGCCAGTCCACCCAGGGACATCACATTCAGCGAAACGCCGCGGGTGTGCATGAGGATGAAGGTGGCGATGATCGAAATGGGGATCGACACGCCGATGATCAAGGTGCTGCGGAAGTCCCGCAGAAAGACGAAGAGAACCAACACGGCCAACAATCCACCGATCAAGGCGTTGTTGCGCACTTCGGAAATGGCCTTGTCGATGAAGACCGACTGATCGAAGAGCACCTCGACGTTCAAACCGTCGGGTAGCTGCTGCTTGGTGCTTTCGAGATGACGCCGAACGCGCGCGGCCATCTCCACGATGTTCTGGTCGCCCTCCTTGTAGACGGCGATCTCCACGCTCTCTTGTCCGTCCACATGTGTAATGGTGGTGCGTTCGCGGTGAGTGCGAATGATGGTCGCCACATCGCGTAGCTTCACCGGTTGGCCATCGATCACCGTCACGGTGACCTCGCCGATGTCGTCGAGGTTTTCGAAACGGCTCAGCGTGCGCACGATATACTCGGCGTTGCGATCGCGCAGACGTCCGCCCGACGCGTTCACGTTTTCCTGCGCCAGCGCACGGTTGACCATGGTGATGGGGACGCCGAGCGCCGAAAGCCGCGCCTCGTCCACCTTGACCTGGATTTCTTCCTCCAGGCCACCGGCCACCTTGGCCGCCGCCACGCCCTGCAGCGATTCGATCTCGCGCTTGAGCACGTCCTCGGCGATGTTGCGCAGTTGCACCTGGGGCACGTCTCCCCAGAGTCCGATGCGCAACACGGGATCCAGCGACGGATCGTACTTGAGCAGCACCGAGGGCAGTGCATCCTCGGGCGGCTGGATCATGTCGATCTTCTCGCGCACGTCCAGGGCCGCGTAATCCATGTCGGTGCCCCAGCCGAACTCCATCGTGATCTGGGACATGCCGGCCTGGCTGATGGAGTGGACGCGTCGCAGTCCCGGCACCACGCCGACCGCCTCCTCGAGAGGACGCGTCACCAGGTTCTCGACATCGACGGGCGTCGTATTCGGAATTTCCGTCTGCAGCGTAAGGCTCGGGTAGCGAATCTCCGGCAGCAGGCGCATATCCAGCCGGCCCAGGGCGACCATGCCGAAGACCACCGCGGCCAGGGTGGCCATCCAGATGGTGACGGGATGCGTAACGGCAAAACGGATGGCTTTCACGTGAAGTCTCCCCGGTGACGGGCATTACTGGATATGGACGTTACTTTGAATCTGCGGCGGCGAGCTGCGTGTCCTCGCCGGCGACGGCCATGTCGCCGGACGCGGGGTCCCAGCCGATCTCCGAGGCATTGAGCGCCTCGATGTGCGACCCGGTCCGCAGGCCGCCCTGGCCGGCGGTCACTACGTACTGTCCGTCCTCGACGCCGTCGAGAATCTCCACGAACTGCTCGTCGTACAGACCGGCGTTGACTTCCACCTTGCGGACGGTATCGGCTTCGGCCACGAAGACGCTACGCAGGCCGCCCTCTTCGACGAGAGCCAGCTTGGGGATCGACAGGGCGTCGTTATGTGTGTCGGTGGTAATGCGAACCTTGACGAATCCGCCGGCGCGCACCAGGTCGGCACCGTCTTCCAGCAACATGGTCAGACGCACGGTGCTCGTGACGGGATCGACCACCGGCGCAACCCGTTCCACTCTGGCTTCAAGGTCGCGATTCACGGCGTCGGGCGTGATCAGTACGCGCTGCCCGGGCGATACCTTGAGAGCGATTTCCTCGGGCAGATAAACCCGAACGCGCATGGGCGAGAAATCACCGAGGGTGAACAGGGGCGCGGTGACGGCGACCTGCTGTCCCAGCACGATCTTGCGATCGGTGATCTGTCCCTCGAAGGGCGCACGTATGAGGGTTTCCTCCAGGGCGATCTCGGCCAGATCACGATCGGTCTCGGCCAGCTCGAAAGCCGACCGCACGATATCGAATTCCTGGTCGCTGATCAGACCTTCATCCACCATGGCGCGGTTGCGTTCCAACTGGCGGTTCTGATCTTCCAGCTTCAGCTCGGCCTGTCTCAGCTGCACCTTTTCACGATCGTTCTCGATCTCGGCGAGAACCTGCCCCCGAGTCACCCAGTCGCCCTCTTCCACGTTCAGGGTCTTGATACGGCCCTGCGTTTGGGCCACGAGATCCACCAGACGATCCGCCTCGACCACGGACGCGGCCTTGTAATAGGCGGCGATGGCGCGACGCGTGACCTCGGAGAGCTCGACCGGAACGGCCACGATCTCCTCTTCGTCGTCCTTCTCGCCGTCCGCGACTTCCATACCCGATTCATCGACGGCCGTGGAGTCGGCGTCCGCCGCCAGGGCTTCCGACGTTTCGGACCCGATGGGCAGCAGTCCGGCCTTGAAGAGCGCGAAACCGGCTCCGGCCAGGATAATCAACACAACCAGGGATATCAGGATGGGTTTGCGGGTCATGAGCTTGCCTCTCCGGGAAAATGCATATCGATAGGCCGGAAACCTCCGGACTCGTGTCACGAAGGTCAAAGACGCACGTCCTGTGGGAAAGGTTGCATCCCTGTTTTGCGGATGTATTGCCGGGCGCCTACTGATTCCGTAAGCTGACTCACCACTGGGAGATCCCCAACTCTTCCCATAATCGGACTTGCAGGAGCCGCCACCCTTTCCCGTCACGGGATCGACAGACCGGCAACTTCAAACGGTCGCAACGCCGTTCCCGCGGCACTGTGAGGCTGCTCGTGCTCTATCTCCCGAGCATCGCCTCTCCCTTGTCGC
>DAOVZQ010000423.1 GCA_030635025.1 bacterium | reverse complement strand
TCATAGGCGCCGTTGCCGTCGGCCGTGAAGTAGAAGGTCAAGCTGGTGAAGGATCCGCGGAAGGCCAGTGTACCATCGGAGAAGGTCGCGGGCGAAACGGCGCTGGGCGGGTTGATCCCCCAGTCGGCGTTCTGCGCGGGATCGCGGTAGATCTCGAGAAAGCCGCCGGTATAATTGACCATGACGGTGCCGCTACCGAGGGTGGTTTCGCCGCCGCTGGTCATGCCGTACATGTAGAACGTGAGCTCGTCGATTCCGAAGTCGATCTGGAAGACCGGGTCGGCCCCCGTGGCGACGCCGGCGACGAAGAGTTCGTCACCGATCACACTGGGGAAGAAGCCGCCCGTTTCCCAGGCGTAACCGATGTAGTCGATACCGGGATTCTGTGCGAGCGCGGGCGCTGTCAGGGAGGCCAGGGCGATAACGGCGACGATGAGTCGCACCGTCGTTAACCTTTGCATGACTATCTCCGTCCATCTTGGCGGATTACCGCCGACTGAATTTTCTCTAGTTTCTTTATCAGCCAATTCTGTTGATCTTTCGCTGGAATAGAAATAGGACCGATTCGGTCCCATGTCAACATATTCGAAACTACTAATATTATACTTTTAATGTTATGCCCTGTCGCAAATCACTATAAAACGCTGTCGGCTTGCCGTGTAACTTGCCGCCGGATAGCATGTTATGAGTGTCATACTGTTTTGATAGGCGATATCGAAAACGTTTTTGGCTTGATCAGGGACTGCCAACATACTCACAACTTCGTAAATCTCTGTATTGATGTGAGATACAAGCCTGATTGTGTCTCCTTTTTGAAGATCATACATAAATGACCCCCAGCCATCGCGATGGCCCGCCAGGACCACATGACCCGGCGCGCCGGGGTTCGCGGTTCCATCCACGTGTCCGAGCCCGAAGGCCAGACTCTCCCCCGACGCACCGGTCAACACGGGCCGCGCTACGCCGAGACGCGGTACTTCCAGCCGAGCAATGGGCTCAAAATCGGCCCAGCGCCAGGGTCGATGCGGCCGGCCGTCAACCAGATGGGCCGCAAGGGCACGCTCGACCATGCGGCCGGCCAGCGCGCCCTTGACACCCAGATACGCGTCGCGTCCCAGTAAGGCCACGCCGGAAACGAGCAGCGCAAAGGTTGCGACGATCACGGCCCGACGCATCATGTCCGTCCTCCCGTGAATCGCACGATCGCCAGACCTCCCGCGCCGATCAATAGGGCCAGTGCGCCGATCAGTCGAAACAGGGGGCGCGTGGTGCCGCAGTTCGGCAGCGTCGGCTCGAATTCCGTGCCATGGGGCAGGCCATTGGGCAGACGGCAGGGCACCACCGGCGCATCGGCGCTTACGGCTTCCTCCACCGCCACGCGACTGGTGAACCGCGTGACGAGTCCGAACTCGAGACCCGTCTCGATGATCCCGTCACGGACGAGGGTCTGATCGGTGCCGCCGTGGAGATCCGCCATCAGGCCGGCCACCTTCTCGCGAGCCCAGCGCACGGCGACACCCGAAGCATCGGTGACCGATTCATCGAGAGGGTGTCTGAGTGTCCGACCCGCGATCTGGGCGGAGAACTCGCCACTCAGATCGGCGCCGGCGGGAAAGCGCCCGGACCACAGCAAGAGTTCTCCCGCATACAGTTCGGGGAGTCGCGAGGGGTATCCCTCTGGAGCGACGACACTCTTCCAGTCGAGACGAGGGTGTGCGATCAAGGGTCGGGCGACGCGCTCCAGGAAGTGATCGATCCCGTTCTCCACGCCACCGACCTCCGTGACGAAGGTGCTCAAGCCGCCGCCATAATCGGCGAGTCGGCGCACCAGGTGCCGATTGGGCGCGCTGCCTATACCCACCACATGCAAACGGACCGGCCCCAGATCGGCGGCGGCTTCGCGCAACAGTTGATCCTCGTTGCCGATGGCGGCGTCGGTGATCAGGATGATGCGCTTGCTGAACACGTCTCCGTCTTCACTGGAGGACAGGAAGCAACTCATGGCCCGCAAAAGCGCTGGATGCATCTCCGTGCCGCCGTTGGCGTTGAGACGATTGACCCAGGACCGGGCATCGGCCACCGCGGCGGGATCTCCGGCCCGAAAAAATCGCCGATAGAGATGACTGTCGCTGCTGAACGCCATGATGTTGAAGCGGTCATCGACATTCAGCCGGTTCAGCGCTCGCGTCACCGCGGCGCGGGCCTGGATGATCGAGGCGCCCTGCATGGAGCCGGACACGTCCACCAGAAAGAGGGTTTCGGTGGGGATGCGCGGCGTACGCGACACTCTTTCGTCCACCGCCGGCACGACCATCAACAAGGCATAGCGACCATCGTCGCGATCCTCCACAAAGAGGGCCGCCACCGGATCGACGGTCGTGCTCGGGCGCCAGGTAAGCAGGAAATCGCGATCGGCGGGAACAGTGACCGCCTCCGGTGTCACGTACCACACGCCGTTCTCGCTATCGACACGCAGGTCATGGGACGCCGACTCGATCCCGTCCAGCTCCAGTCCGGGATTCAGCTCCACGCGCAGGGTCGCCCGGGGATAGCGTACATCCCCCTCAGCCACCCAGGCCGACATCACGCCTCTCGCCGCAACGGCGCCGTCATGGCTGCGCAACATCGTCGGCGGTATGTAGCGGGGCGTGAAGGTCAGCGGGAACGTCATCGAGAACGCGCCGTCCACATAGTCGACCCGATCGAGATAGCCCAACTCAACGACGATCTCGTCGCCGGGACAGATGTTGGCCACCGCGATGGTGAAGAGGTTGGGTCGTTCGCCTTCGACAAGGGCCGCGCGTCGACCGCTCGCCTTGGCCGTTTCATAAGTGCGCCGCGCCTCCTGTTTCTCCTGCACGATCGAGACGATGCGCCGCTCCCCCACGATGATTTCCATGGCATGCACCGCCGCGTTCTCGGGCATGGGGAACACATAGACCGCCTCGATCACCTCGTCGGTCGGGTTGACGAAGCGTTGCGATACGGTGCCCGCGATCAATGGTCCATTGATCTCGATCACCACGTCGGTCGCCACGGCCGGCAACGGGATCAACCCGTCGGCGTGGCGCCACAACAGCTCGCCGCAACCCACGGCGTTCATGACGACGGGTTCGGCCTCGTAGTCGGCAAGCGCAGGCCATGCGACTACGGCCATGAGCAGGGCGACGGCGAAAACAGCGAATAGGGATACCGATGGTCTTCTGAACATGACGTC
>DAOVZQ010000100.1 GCA_030635025.1 bacterium | reverse complement strand
TTTTCCGCGGACGGCGGACTCGACGCCCACAAGATGATCGGCGACGCCTGGCGCGCCGCAGGCGACGACGCTCTGGCTCTGCAGTCGTACCGCAATGGTATGGAGGCCTTCGGCGGGGTGTTCGGACCCGGTTCCGGCGGGTTGATCCTGGCCCTGGCCCGTCTGCTGGAGGAAACGGGTGAGTCCGACGATTACGAGGTTTTGATGCGGCACTATGCCGATCCGGCCCGCGAGTATCTGGCGGCCGTCGGCGGTGAGCCCGTCGATCAGATGGGCCGGGCGGCCCAGGCGATCACAGCGCGCCTGCTCCGCATCCATATAGACGACGCCCGTCTGATGCGGGAAGCCGGGATGTACGCCGAAGCGGCTCAGGCCTACGAAGAGGCCATGTCGGTCGCGCCGGACAACGAAGATCTGCTTCCCCTGGCATCGGCCGCCTGGTTCGATGCGGGTGAGACCATGAAGGCCAAGGTCTTGGCCCAGCGCGCCACCATGGAGGCCCCCGATCGTCCGGGCGGCTGGAAGGCGCGGGGTCGGATCGCCGAGGAGGAGAAGCGTCCCCACGAGGCCATAGAGGCCTACCGAAAGTCGTGGGATATCGACCCGACCCAGAACGACGTGGCCGCCAAGATCGGCCAGATCTACCTGTCCCTGGGCGACAACACGAACGCCCGGAAGTTCATGGGCCTGGTAGCATCGGATCCCGATACGCCGCCCGAACTGCTCTACAACTACGCTCTCAGTCTGCAGCGGGCGGGCGACCACGAACTGGCGCTGCACCCGCTGCGCAAAGTCGTCGAGCGACGCCCGGAGATGAGGCAGGGCTGGCGGGCGCTGGCTTCGTCCCTGCGCACTACCAAACGTTACGGTGAAGCCGCGCGGGCCTATGGCAAGGCCTTCGCCTTGGAGAATGACCCCAAGCTGGCCTTCCAACAGGGCTACTGTCTCCATCGCAGCGACCGCCCGGTGCAGGCGGCCGATGCCTATCGGCTGTCACTGGCCATGGCCCCGGACGATGCCCGGGCACGGTATAATCTGGGACTCGTCCAGGTATCGGCCGGCGAATACCTCGACGCCCTGGAGACCTTCGAAACCCTGGGTGAACAGGAGCCCGACTCCTACCGCGTCTATTTCAATTGCGGTCTCTGTCACCAGAACCTGGACCAGCACGACGAGGCGTTGACCGCCTACGAGCTGGCCCTGGAAATCGACGAAACATCGGCCGTCTGGAACAACATGGGGTTGGTCTATGACGCCATGGGGGATAAGATCGAGGCTAAGCACTGCTACGACGAAGGCAAACGCGTGAAGGCGGAGGGTAAGTAATGAACATGACCTGGATGCGGCCGACCTGCAGAGTCGCGGCCTGCATGGTGTTGCTGATCGCTATTCTGAGCGGATACGCCCTGACGGCCGGCGCAGAAACCCACGCCCACAACATGCCGCCGTTGACGCCTGACGGTCCATACCCCCGGCTGACTCCGGAAGAGCTGGCCGAGTCCGGCTATCCCGACCACATGCACGCCTATTCCTGGCCGGGCTGGGTCGTGCCGACCCGCGAGGACGGACGCCCCTACGGCTACGGATCCATCTGCAAGGGCATGGTCTGGCTCGATCGAGAGGATGTCGTTTCGGAAAAGGGTCTGATGATCGTGGATCGGGTACGGCTCGAATACAATCCCGGCTACAAGGTCTGTGTCATGGCGGCCTTCATGGAAATTACCGAAATGGCCCTGCAGGATGTCACAGCCCTGTTCGGTCTCGCGGTCCACGACACGCTGCGTATCGACAACTCCGACATAGTGGACATCTACAAGACCCGCACCAGCCACGGTGTCTGGCGCATGTACAAGCGCGAGGGCGACGACTGTATCATCCAGCCCATTCCCATCTTGATGACCCGCACCCTGGGCGCACACGCCGCCTACGATCTGGTGGCGGGATGGCTGCTGGACACCAACGGCTGTGGTGACCTGCCGGCCTGGCTGCGCGAGGGTCTTAAGGCCTACACCGCCGACATGGGCATACACCTCAACAACTACATGCAGCAGTTCCGTCATGTGGGGGAGATCCTGCTCACGCCGGCCGAGACGGAGGAATTGCTCCAGGCCGATCCCATACTCGACGACGATCTCGACCGCGAACTCTTCCGTCGGTCCCGCTACATGTCGTTCATGATGGTGTGGCGTCTGGTGGAGGAGCGAGGCGGCATGAAGTCCATGCGCCGATTGCTGACGGAGGTTTCCTCCGGCCGCGACGCCGACGAAGCCGCCCGCGAAATCTACGGCCTGGACCTGGCCGGTCTGGCGGCCGAACTGGATCCGAACGTTATCGGCGAGCCCATCGGCAAGTCGACCGAAACACGCAAACCCCACCTCCGCCCAGCTCCGAAGCCGGTCGAAACCCAAGAGGACAGTCAATGAGCGATCAGAAAGAGATTCGCGTCCGTTTTGCACCCAGTCCCACCGGGTTCCTGCACGTGGGCGGCGCGCGGACGGCGCTCTTCAACTGGCTGTACGCCCGCAAGACCGGCGGCAAGTTCATCCTGCGCATAGAAGACACCGACCAGGAGCGCAGCACCGACGAAGCCACCGCCGCCATCCTGCGCGGCATGGAATGGCTGGGTCTCGATTGGGACGAAGGTCCGAACGCGGGCGGCGACTGCGGACCATATTTCCAGTCCGAACGTCTCGACATATACCGCGACGCCGCCGACAAGCTGCGCGACACCGGCGCCCTATACCCGTGCTACTGCACCAGCGACGAGATCCAGGCCCGCAACGTCGCCAAGGGCGAGGAAGCCTTCGCGGGTTACGACAACCACTGCCGTGAGTTGACCGCGGAACAGATCGCGACTTTCGAGGGGGAAGGCCGCAAGCCGAGCTGGCGCCTGCGCACGCCCGACGAGGGCAGCACCTTCTGGTACGACATCATCTACGACAAGCGAGAGTTCCCCAACGACGCGCTGACCGACCGCGTGGCTATCAAGCAGGACGGTTTTCCCACCTACAACTTCGCCGTGGTGGTGGACGATCACCTGATGGGCATCTCCCACTGCCTGCGAGGCGACGATCACGTGAGCAACACGCCGTTCCAGATCCTGGCCTACCAGGCTCTCGGCTGGGACATCCCCAAGTTCGGCCACATGCCCATGATCCTGGGCGCCGACCGCAAGCGGCTGAGCAAGCGTCACGGCGCCACCAGCGTCGAGGAGTTCTCGAAGATGGGTATCCTGCCCGACGCCATGGTCAACTACCTGGCGTTGCTCGGCTGGTCGCCCGGCGGTTCGGGCGACGATGTTTTCGCGCGCACGGAACTGATCAAGAAGTTCAGCCTGAAAAAGGTCAACAGCGCGCCCGCCGGCTTCGACTACGACAAGCTCAACCACATCAACGCCCAGCACCTGAAGCGGCTCGAGCCCAAACAGCGGCTCGCCCTGACCCTGCCCCTGCTTCAGGAGCAGGGCTGGGACGTCGATCCTGAGTGGCGCGTGCCGGCCTCCAACACACAAGGCTACACGAAGCTGGTCCTGAAGACTCTAGGCGGACGCTTCAGCAGCCTGCTGCGTCTGCCCGAGCAGATCGGCTTCTTCTTTACCGATGATTACGCCCTGGACGAGGCCGCCGTAGCGGAACACCTGGGCAACGACGCCGCCCGCGACCGGCTCGGTCGCCTGGCCGACGCCTGCGAGCGCGACCTGCCCGCCGACGAGCCGGCCACCAAAGAGGCGTTCGAGGATGTCATGCGCGCCACGGCCGATGCCTCGGCCCTGGAAGCGGGCGATATCATCCATCCCGCCCGTGTCGCCCTGACCGGTCAGACGCGTAGTGCCGGCATCTTCGAAGTAATGTGGTTGATCGGAACGCCGCGTGTGGTGGCGCGTCTACGTCGGGCCGCCGGCGCCGAGTAGTCGCGCCGACCCGGACCCCAACCGGGAGAGTTGATCTGTACCTGCGCATCTTCATCAGGTACCTGCTGGTCTGGGCCGTCAACGCTGGTTCGCTGGCGTTCGTGACCCTGCTGTTGCCCGGCATCTGGTTCGATACCGCCCTGCCGTTCTGGTGGCGTGCGCCGTTGCTGTTGCCTGTCGAGTTCGCCCTGCTCATCCTCACCGTTCGTCCGCTGCTGGTGTTGGCGACTCTGCCTCTGAACGCCTGGACCATGGGTCTGCCCACCCTCTTCATCAACGCCGGTTTGTTGTATATGACCGCCGGCCTGGAACCCGCTTTCCATATCGAAGGCTGGTGGCACGCGGTTCTCGGCGTCGGCATGATCACGGTCATCAATACGAGCCTCACGTCATGGTTGGGTATCGACGAGGTCTATCCGCTCTTCCAGACGATTCTGCGCCGGCTCGGCTTGCGCTACGGTCCGCGTGCTCGGACCGGCCAACGTCGCGGTCTGCTCATCCTGCAGGTGGACGGTCTGTCATGGCGAAGTCTGATGCGTGCCGTTCGACGGGGTCGCATGCCCGCGGTATCGGCGCTGCTGGCGATGGGGTCGCACCGTCTGTTCCGATGGCAGTCGGGCGTGCCTTCTAACACGCCGGCCGTTCAGGGTGGACTGTTCTACGGATCGCGGGCCGGTGTGCCGGGATACCGTTGGTATGACCGGCAGCGCGACAAGGTGATGGTGGC
The DNA here is from genome assembly GCA_030635025.1 of bacterium. Lineage (GTDB taxonomy): Bacteria > Krumholzibacteriota > Krumholzibacteriia > LZORAL124-64-63 > LZORAL124-64-63 > JAHIYU01. Next base: position 3,380 of record DAOVZQ010000100.1, on the reverse strand, counting down.
CAGCAACCCCGCCGACCTGCGCGACGCCGAGGCCGCCGTGGCCGCCCACGGTCCGGCGCTGTTGGCCGGCGGTTCCTGCATCAACAGCATGTTCGGCGGCGGTGCGGCCAAGCGCCTGATGACCCTGTCGGCAGTCCGTGAAGGCGGCGAACACAAGCAACCGGGAGAGAAGGCCGACTTTTCCCTGTTCTGGCTCAACCCCTACGCCTACACCACGGCCGTAACGGCCACGCTCTGGGACTTCATGACCGCCCTGTTCTGGCACGCGCAGTCCCGCTTCCATCCACGCAAGCGTCTGATTGGCCGCTCCCTGCGCACCGCCGCCATGCGCGCTGTCGGCAACGCCTTCTTGCGCGAGACGGGTTTCTATTGGCTGGAGCAGGACGTCGCCCGCGGTGTGCCGGTGATCTACTCCAACTTCGTTGGCTACGACGAGGTCGCGCATCATGCGGGACCGGACGCGGGGGAGTCCCGCTCCACGTTGACCGCCTTCGACCGCAAGCTTCAGCGCCTTCGCCGCCAGATCAACCGCAACACGTCCATCTCCTACGACCTGGTTCTGCTGTCGGATCATGGGCAGAGCGAGAGCGTGCCCTTTAGTCGCCTGTACGGGAAGGGACTCGATGATCTGGTGCGGGAGTTGGCGGGACAGGTCATCGCGGTGGAGCCTCCCATGGACACCGAGGCCGCCTATGTAGGGGGTCTGCTCAAGGAGATGCACCAGAGCGAGCAGGAGCATCACACATGGCTCACCGACCGCGGTCGGCGCACCCTGGAACGGATGCGGTTGCGGCGGGAAACGCCGCCTACACCCGAGCCCGATACGGAGACTTCGCTGATCGTCTGCGTCTCCGGCGGGCTGGCCCACATCTACCGCCGGGGAGCCGGACGCCCGCTGCGTGTGGAGGAGATCCGCTCGCTCTATCCCGGCCTGGTGGAAGGACTGGCCGGCCATCCCGGAATCGGCTTCGTGCTGGTCCGCGGTGCGGAGGACAACGCCCTGATGATCGGCGGCGACGGCATCCGCAACCTGACCACCGACGAGGTTCTCGGCGACGTCGATCCGCTTACGCCCTACTGGGATACGGAGCTGTGGGCGCGGGAGTTGACCCAGCTGGTGGGCGGGGAAATGTCGGGCGACCTGATCGTCGTCGGCGGCATGCGGGCCAAACAACGAGTGGTGGCTTTCGAGGAGCAGGTGGGCAGCCACGGAGGCCTGGGCGGACCACAAAACTACCCGTTCGTGCTGTTGCCGGCCGATTTCGACACCATCCGAGCCGATCTGCAGTCGCCGGAGGCCCTATATGCCCACCTTTACAAGCATCTCCCGTCCCATGAATCGGACGTCGATTCCGGGTCGTGAAATCTTGCATTCTTCGGGCGGCTGATCTATATTCCTGAGCCGAATGCCCGGTCGTTCAATGGTAGGACAGCTGACTCTGGCTCAGTCGATGAGGGTTCAAATCCTTCCCGGGCAACCAGAGAATAGCGATGGCCCCAGAGCTGTCGTAAAAGATAGTGCCCCGTTCGTCTAGTGGCCTAGGACGCTGGCCTCTCACGCCGGTAACACGGGTTCGAGTCCCGTACGGGGTACCAAACCGGACAGTATGCGAACCGGAGACTCTTGCGGTAACCGATACCAGATCTCCGCAGTTCGCCTGTCTTGAATTAGCACCTTCTTCACCAATAGGCGGAGAAGGTGCTTTTTTTGTGCTCCTGGTACGGCGTCGACGACGCCCTGTAGGTTGGTGAGGATCTGGTCGATGAAGTCCTGTTTGATGGCGGGGATGTCGAGAGCCTCGCGGCGGGCCTCCAGGGCCTCCTGCTGGGCCTCCAGTTGCTTGAGTTGGGTCCGAAGCTCCTGGACCCTTGCGTTGCACACGGAGGGCTCCATGGTGCCCGTTTCGAAGGCGAGGAAGTAGCGGTCGAGCTTGGTCTGGACCGTCCGCTGGCTGGCCTCCATATGCTGAAGCTCGGTCTCGATGTTCGGGCTCTCCTCGGTCAGCTTCGTCTTGGCCTTGTGCCAGATTTCAGCGAGCAACTCCTCGTTGCGGAAGATGGTTTGGACCTCGGTCATGATCTTGGACTCCAGCCAGTCGGCGCGAACGTACCTCTGGTCGCATTCCTTTGTGTCCAGGCGTTTTCTGCATGCGTAATAATTGACTTTGTTGCCCTTCTTTCGGCAACTCACCCCGACCATCTTGGTATTGCAGCGTGAACATCGGATGATCCCGCTGAGGAGATGCTCGTCCTGGTTGTGGAGCCAAGTGCCTGGCGAGTCGGCGGATCGCTTCTTCAGGATCTCGTTGGCTCTGGTGAACGCCTCCACGGTGACGATCGAGTCGTGTTCTCCGTCGTAGACCTGTTTCTGCCACCTGAACTTGCCAATGTAGAATGGGTTTCGGAGAATGAAGAGCACGGCCTTTCGGTCGAACTTTTTGCCGTTCCTTTTCCTATAGCCTGCCGCGTTAAGGATGTCGCAGATCGCGCTGGAGCCCTCCTTGCCCTCGACGTAGAGAGCGAAGATCCTGCGGACGATCACGGCCTCATCCTCGTCTACCTCGAGGCCGTTTTCCTGGCCGTACTTGTACCCGAAGGGAATCGGGCCACCGGGCCAGCTACCTAATTCGGCCTTCTTCTGCATCCCGGCCTTGGTCCTTTGGATGATTGTCGAATGCTCGAACTCGGCGAAGACGCCAAGCATCTGGAGCATCATCTTTCCGGCAGGATTGGATGTGTCGAAGGGCTCGGTGATGCTCCGGAGCGTGACGCCTAGTTGTGTGAGTTCATCGACAAGGAGGGCAAGTTCTCTGACCTTCCGAGATAGTCGATCTACTCGGAAAACCAAGAGGGTGTCGAATGCTCCAGATCTGGCGTCCGCGAGTATTTGCTGGACCCCGGGGCGGTTGAGATGAGTGCCGCTTGCTGTGTCCCGATATGCATGGAAGAGTTCCCAGTCTGACCCGTATTGGCTCGTGCTGAACGCCTCAAGGCGATCCTTCTGTGCCCCGAGTGAGAACTTTTGCTTCTCCTCGTTGAGGCTGATCCGGGTGTAGAAGGCGACTTTGTTCATTGTCGCCCTACCTGCTCGATCCTTCTGCAGACACTTCAATCCCTTTCAGTGCGGCCTGTTTTGCTCATGTTCGCTTTCCGATTCATCCCTCTGGTCGCTGGGGTTATCAAGAGCATTATGGGGTGTATTCTCAGAAGTATGAGCTGTAGCGTCACAGTCCTTGCACTCTCTGCATGTCGTGGCTTTTAACTGCAGGTAGCCTTCAGCTAGGATCTCGGCAATTTCGCTTCTTATGTCACGTCCATGGGTGTCATTCGAGGGGGTCATTGGACCCCACGCTTCTCACTCTGACGCCCTGAAAGTCTAG
>DAOVZQ010000411.1 GCA_030635025.1 bacterium | reverse complement strand
TGATGACAAGATCCAGGGGGTGGTAGTTGTGCGCCCCGTACTTGTCCTCCATCTCGATATACTTCCGCGTCTTCATGGTGACCTCCGGAAAGGTGAAAGGGTCGTTCAGCTCGACTGAGCTCTCTTTATGGGCAGCGGTGAATCCCGCAATACCGCAAAGATACGCCCCCTTTCCGCCTGTGCGAAAAAAAATGTCGTATCGATGATTTTTATACTTGAATAAATAAAGTACTTGGTTTATTAAAGTTCTGGCGCCTGAGGAATCCCAAGGACGGGAGCCGCGGGCGGATCTGGTCTCATCGATCTTTGAAGGTCTGTCGATAGGGAGAATGCCGGGTCCGGACGGAGCACCGGTGAAGGCCGAGGACTCCGCTTTTAGCGGGACGGGGAAGGATCCCCGCCGGTTCACTCCCACACGTCGTGTCGATCGGAGATCTACACGACCGACCAGCTCGGAACATGCGCAAAAACCGCCTGGCCAAGCGCGTTCCGGCTCCAGCTGGAAGACAGGCCGATCCCGGGGGGGTGGCGACCGTTCTCGTCGCCCCCCGCTCGCTCACGCACCCGCAGGACGCGGATACCTGAGGCAAGGAGGCCTCGTCAGTGAGCTCATCGACACCATCTTCGGCGTCAGCCGGAGGTGGCGCGCCGCTGTCGCCGTTGATTCACGGCCGGGCGCGACTCTTGATCCTGTCCCACCTGATCCGGGTCGGTCCGACCCCGTTCACCGAGTTGCGCGTATTACTGGCCATGACCGACGGTACCCTGTCGGTGCATCTCTCCAAACTCGAGGATGGGAAGCTGGTGGAGATCGTGAAGGAGTTCGTGGGGAAGCGCCCGCGGACCCTGATCAGGGTGTCCCGCCGCGGGCGCAATCAGTTCAACCGCTACGTCCAGGAACTTCGCGATATCGTTCCCGGCCTCGAATAATCAGTCGTCCATGGCACAGGGCACATAGAAGCGGTCGGTGTACTCGTCCACCATGCGGGCCGTGCTGAACTGGGGGATGACCGCTTCGACCGCCTCGATCATGCGCTTGATCCACTCGGTCGGACGGCCGTCGTCGCCGCGGTCGTAGAACAGCGGTACGATCTCGTTTTCGAGCAGTGAGTACAGGGACTCGGCGTCCTCGGCGTCCTGCTTCTCGTGGTCGTTGTAGTTGCGGTTCGCGCCGATGGCCCAGCCGTTGTTCTTCTCGTATCCCTCGCACCACCAACCGTCGAGGACCGACAGGTTCAGGGCCCCGTTCGCGGCGGCCTTCATGCCCGAGGTGCCGCTGGCCTCCAGCGGACGGCGTGGCGTGTTGAGCCAGATGTCGACGCCCTGGACCAGATGGCGGGCCAGGTCGATGTCGTAGTTCTCCACAAGCACCAGGCGCTGACGGAATTCCGGCTGGCATGAAATATTCCAGATCTCCTGCATCAGGTCCTTGCCGGGCTCGTTGCGGGGGTGGGCCTTGCCGGCGATGATGATCTGCAGGGGGCGATCGATGTCGTTGAGTATGCGCGCGAAGCGTTCGGCGTCGCGGAACATGAGTGTGGCACGTTTGTAGGGTGCGAACCGCCGGGCGAAACCGATGGTCAGGGCGTGCGGATCCAGAATCCTGGCGACCGTATCTTCCTCCTCGGCCGATGCGTGTTCGCGGCGGGCCTGGCGGATCATGCGCTCGCGCACCATCTGCACCAGATGGCCCCGGCGCCGTTCGTGTTCGGCCCAGAAGACGTCGTGCGGCAGGGTCACCGGATCGTTCGCGAGGTGCTCGCAGTACATTCCGTCCAGTTCGCCGGCGATCCAGGTGGGCATGTGCACGCCGTTGGTCACGTGCTCAATGGGGACGCTGTCGAGGTCGCTGTCCGGCCAGAGGAATTGCCACATGTCGCGGGCCACTTCGCCGTGCAGCTCGCTCACGCCGTTGGCGAAGCGTGACAGGCGCAACGCCAGAACGGTCATGCCAAAGGGCTCGCGGCCGTCAGCCGGATCGACCAGTCCCAGATTGATCAGATCGTTGAGATCGACACCCATCGAGTCGGCATACGGACGCAGGTATTCACCCACGTGATCGCGTTGGAAGACGTCGTTGCCGGCGGGAACGGGCGTGTGGGTCGTGAAGACGTTGCGGGCGCGGGCCGCAGCGCAGGCCGACTTGAAGTCCATTCCGTCGTCGGTCATGTGGCGCTGGATCTGTTCCACCGCCAGGAACGCCGAGTGCCCCTCGTTGAGGTGGCAGGCGTCGGGCTCGAGGCCCACGGCCGTCAGGGCGCGCAGACCACCCACGCCGAGCAGGATCTCCTGACGGACGCGCGTGTCCTCGGTGCCGCCGTAGAGGTGGGCTGTGATGGCGCGGTCTTCCTCGTCGTTGCCATCGACATCCGTGTCCAGCAGATACAGGGGAATGCGTCCGACCTGGATCTTCCAGATCTGCGCCAGCAGGGTGCGGCCGGGATAGTCCAGGGACAGGACGATAGGCGCACCGGTCTCGTCGCACTGCAGGGCCATGGGCATCATCGAGAAATCGCTGCGGCGGTAGTCCTCGCGCTGACGCCCGTCCAGACCGATGTGCTGGTGGAAATAGCCGAAGTGGTAGGCCAGCCCGACCGCGATCAGGGGCGTGCCCAGGTCGCTGGCCGCCTTGAGATGGTCACCCGCCAGGATGCCGAGGCCGCCCGAGTAGAGGGGCAGGCTTTCGTGCATGCCGAATTCGGCGGAGAAGTAGGCGACGGTCTTGTCGCCCATGTCGGCGGCGGCTTGGGTGGCGTCGCCGTTCATATAGGCCTTGAAGCGATCGTACACGCGCTTCAGGGCCGACAGAAAGAGATCGTCGGCGGCCAGGGCGCAGAGCCGATCCTCGCCGACGCCGTCCAACAGGCGCACCGGGTTGTGCCGGACCTCGTCCCAGCGGGCCGGATCGACGTCGCGGAAGAGGGCCGTGGCTTCGGTGTCCCAGCACCACCAGATATTGCGGGCGAGGTCGCGCAGGGGAAGCAGGGCCTCGGGAAGGGGCAATTCGGCGCCGAAGCGATTGGTGACGGACATCGTATCTCCTGGTCTGTCGGTTGTCTTGTCTGGTCGAAGGGTCCGATAATTAAACTATTGTGGGCGTTCTTGCCAGTCGCGATGCTGGTTCGGCCGGATATCAGAAGAGTTGAGCAGGTTCGATGCGGCTCGTATCGCCGAGCGTATGTCCCTCCAGGCGAAGCAGTTGCGCCTTGACCGAAAGCCCGCCGGCGAAACCCACCAGCGATCGGTTGACGCCCACAAGGCGGTGGCAGGGCACAAGGATGGGCACGGGATTCTGTCCCGCGGCCTGT
>DAOVZQ010000292.1 GCA_030635025.1 bacterium | reverse complement strand
GGCCGTCGATCTTGACGGTGCCGTTGGGCACCCGGATCGCTTCGATACTGCGATCGGGCGTGTACACGGGCGCGGGTCCGGTGTCGGCTCCGCAAAGGGACGGGGCGATGAAAAGGCCGAGGAGAAAAGTCGCGGCGAAAGTGCGCATGGGTTATGCTCCAGGTAGACCAAGGTGCACGCTCAAAGGGGAAATGCAGACGGGATTATGAGTGCAGACACCGATCGTGACAAGACCGAACCGGCGGTCGTCCGACAAGAGCCAGCGAGGATGAGATGAGTTTGTCAGGCGTTTCCAGAATCACGGGCGTTCCCATGATGCCCTTGCCCGATTATTACCTCTTTCCGGGGGCGTTGGTCCCCCTGCACATCTTCGAGCCGCGTTACCGGCAGATGATCTCCGACCTGCTCGACACCGCCGGACGTCTGGTCGTCGGCACGATGCGTACCCAGGACGCGCCGTCCGAATACGGTCCCCCGGTCTTCGCCATCGCCGGTCTCGGCGAGATCGCCAGCCATCGCAAGCTGGATGACGGCCGCTATCTGATCTGGATGCTGGGTCTCGAGCGCGTTCGCGTGACCGAGGTCGACAGCGATCAGCCCTATCGCCGCGTCGACGCCGTCGTGCTGCCCGACGATCCCGGTGACGAGGAGCGCAACGCCGAACTGGCTCCGAAGCTGCGCGCGGCGGTCGAGAAGCGTCTGTTGCCGGGCATCGAGTTGTCTTCGGATCTCGGCACCGGACTGCTGGCCGATATCCTCTTCCAACATCTGCCCCTGTCGGCGGACCGCAAGGAATGGGCCTTGGCCCAGCGCAACATTACCCAACGCGCCGAGACCGCCCTGACCTGGCTGGACGACACGGTTCCCGAAACCGAGGCCGAGGCCGAGGCGTGATCCCAACCGACGCACCGCCGCGAATCCTGATCACCAACGACAGTCGCATGTGGGGTGGCACCGAGCATTATGCCGTTCGCATCGCCGCCGGTCTGCAACGGCGCGGCTGCAATGTCCGGTTTTTGTGGGGTGACGAAGTGGTTGGCGAACGGGTCCGCGAGGCGGGCGTGCCCGGTGCGCGCCTGCATCTGCGTGCCGACGGCGATCTGCCCGGCTTGTGGCGTCTTGTCCGTGAACTGCGCGACCATCGCGCCGACGCCCTGCTGGCTACGCGCTGGCGCGAGTTCCTGCTGGGCGGCCTTGCCACACGACTGGCCCGCACGCCTCGTATGGCCATGAGCCTGGGCCTGCGCGTCGTCCCCAAGAATGATCTGAAACGTCGCACCATTTTCGGTCTGGCCCATCGTGTGATCGTCAACGCCGACGAGATTCGCGAGGGTCTGTTGAGCCGGCCCTGGATCGATCCCGACAAGGTGTCGGTGATCCACAACGGTGTGGACCTGTCCCGCTACCGCGACTTGACCGGCGGCGACGAGTTTCGCAACAGGTTGGGCATACCCACTGCAGCCCCTCTGCTCCTGAACATAGGCGCGTTGACGCCCCAGAAGGACCACGCCACCCTGGTCCGGGCCGCGGTCCATCTGGCCGCCCGTAGTCCCGAGGCCCACGTGGTCATTGTCGGGGAGGGTTTTCTGCGCGATGAGATCGAGGCTCTGATCGCCGAGACGCAAACAGGCGATCGCATCCATCTGACGGGTTTCCTGGGCGACGTACGACCGGCCTTGGCGGCCGCCGATCTCTTTGTTCTCTCGTCCTACAACGAGGGCATGCCCTGGGTACTGATCGAGGCCCTCGCCGCCGGCCTGCCGCTGGTGGCCACGGATATTTCCGGTACACGCGCCTGCGTGGACGACGGCGTCAACGGCCTGGTCGTTGACGAGCGCGACCCCGTTGCCCTGGCCGACGCCTGCGCCGATTTATTGACGGACGACTTGCGCCGCGCCGCCATGGGCGAGGCCTCGGTCCGTCTGGCCTCCGACCGCTTCGACGAATCCCGCATGATCGACCAGACCCTGACCCTTCTCCACGGATGACCCACCCCATGAACGACCTGTTTCTCATAGATTTGGACCAGGAGCGAACCGGCTATCGCAGATTTATAACGAGCTGGCTGTACTGCGGCGACGGCCCCACATACGTGGTCGACACCGGACCGGCCAACACGGCCGCCGACCTGATCGACACGCTGCGTGGGCACGGTGTGGATCACCTGGACTATATCCTGCTCACCCACATCCATCTGGACCACGCCGGAGCGGCGGGGCATGTGGCCGCTGCCTTTCCCGAAGCGAAGATCGTGTGCTGGCCCAAGGCCGCCACCCACCTGATCGATCCGTCGCGTCTGTGGGCCGGCTCATTGCAGGTCCTGGGGGAGACGGCGGAGATGTTCGGCGAACCCCTGCCGATCGACGAGACCCGCATGCTCCATCCCGACGCGCTCGCCGCCCACGGCATTACCTGGCTGCACACGCCGGGACATGCGCCGCATCACATGAGCTTTGTTCACGGCGATATCCTCTATGTGGGTGAGGCCGCCGGCATGACCTGTCCGACCACCACCGGCGCCCCGTACATGCGCCCAGCCACGCCGCCGCGCTTCTTCCTTGACGTGGCTCTCGATTCCCTCGATCGACTCATGAAGCTTGATCCCATGCCGAGCCGCTTCGCTCTCGCTCACTACGGCTACGCGGAGAATCCGATCACGATTCTCGCGCAGAGCCGTCGTCAGCTCGTGTTGTGGATGGAGATTCTCGGTGGGCTGCGCCAGGAACTCGACGTCGTCGAATGGTCACCGGCCTTCCAGGCGGCAGCCCTGGCACGACTGGCCGTTTCGGATCCGTTGTTCGCGAGTTTCGCCGAACTGGACGAGGATCTGCAAACCCGCGAGCACGAGTACTTCAGGAATACGCTTGAAGGAATGTTGGGGCAGTTGGCGAGGACGGCTCAGGCGTAGGTATCCAGCAGAAGGCCGGTCATCTGGTCGCCCGCGCGGGCGACGGCCGCGTTGGCCTTGAATCCACTCGCGGATTCCTTGACCTCCACGACTTCCCTCACCAGATCGACAGGCGCCGGAGCGGTGCCTGATTCGGTGCGGCGCCATCGCGATACGCGGTCGGCCACGCTGGCCAGGCGGTCCTGGTGGGCGATCATGCCGGCGAGGGCGTTGTTGACGGCTGAGATGCTCATAGTTTTAAACCTTCCCATCCATATCATCGGCGGTTTCGGCGAAACCTTGAGCTGAAAAATTCGCCGACGCGGTCACCGGCCATGTCCAAAGGAAAGGCCCCGACCGAATGGCCGGGGCCAGAGCGAACGGTACGAGCGGTTTGTTCTAAAAAGCCGTCACCGTACCCACGACGATGCTGTTGCTTTCGCGTTCCAGATCACGCGTGTACTCGACCATGACGCGTACGTTGCGGGCCATGAGGTAAGTGGCGCCGAAGGTGGCCGACTCGTAGTCCAGGGCGTCGATATCCGAATCGATTTTGTTGTAGAGCAGTGTGCAGGCGTGCCGGCTGTTCGTCCCGTGCGGCTGGAGGATCAGCTCGGCGATGAGACCTGTCGTCTCCACGTCGGCCAGCGAACCGTCCAGCATGGGAGAGCTGTCTTCACGCAGCAGATACTGCACCGTCAACGATGCCGGCCCCGCGGTCAGCGCCAGGTCCGGTCCGTACCAGGTGATGTCGTTGTCCATGGTCTGCATAGGGCCGGTGATGTCCGAGCTCCAGGTCTCGCCGCCCATGTATACGTAGCCGCCCACGCTCAGATTCTCGCCGACAGCCTGGGACAGGCGCAGACCCACGTTCTTGCGCGCGTCCGCGTCGAACTGACGGTTCTCGTCGGCCTCGCCCTTGCCGTTGCCGTTGGTGATCGTCGCGAACAGGTCGGTACCGGTCTTCTCGATGCCGTAGCTCAACATCACGCCGCGATCGTATGTGAGATTGACGCGGGAGTCGCCCACCTTGGTCTTGTAGGCCAGGTAGTCGGCGAAGGTCAGACGCAGCTCGCGCTTCATCAGGGGATCGGAGGTCTGGAACTGGCCGACGGCGATGTCCAGTTCCGAGCCGAAGACGCCGTCGAAGTGGATGATGGCGTCCTCGATACCGGCCACCTCGCCGCGCTCGGACATATAGAAGTAGAAGTAGTAGCCGATCTTCGGAGCCAGGGCGCCGCCCGAGAGCAGCTTGAGCCCCCACGGCGTCTGCAGGTCGACGTCGACGTCCTTGGAATCGTCCCACACGCCGAAGGCATCGAAACGTCCGGCGAGGGGGAAGTCCTTGTTCAGTCGCAGCAGGTCGTCGCCGGCGATGACGTAGTCGCGGTCCTTCTCGTCCTCGGGAATCATGAAACCGTTGCCGGCGAATTCCTCGCCGAAGGCCTTGAGGCGGGGGAAGGGCGCGTGGCACGTGGTGCAACTCAACTTGTGACGCCGGGCGAAGGCGG
>DAOVZQ010000459.1 GCA_030635025.1 bacterium | reverse complement strand
GCCAGAAGGGTGTGTCCACCCATCCGGCGAAAACGACGCCGTCGGAACCGACGTCCACGTCGGGCCACAAGGCGAAATCGTTGGGTGTATTGTCGTTGATGGTGGCGGCGGCCGTCCAGGTGTTGCCCTGGTCCCGCGAGCCCGAGAAGCACACATCGCTCGGCCCGTTGACCCAGCCCGTGTTGGGCAGGTCGCGTTCCCAGACCAGGTAGGCGTTGCCCGCGTAGGGGCTGCCCGCGGCATGGTAGGTGTCGGCGTCGACCTTGGGTTTGGTTTCCCAGGGCAAGGCTCCCGGGATGCCGGTGATCCAGCTGGCGGCGATGGGCGGACCGAAGGTCTGGCCGCCATCTGAGGACGAACTGATGAAAACGCCCGAGTTCATGTTGAAGGGCGGCAGCGCATCATAGGATGAAAAAGCCGCGAAGACGAAACCGGCGCCGTCCGACGCCACCGAGGCGTCCATGTTCACGGTGAAGACGGGCGGAGGTTGCATGGCGCTGTCGAACCAGGTCACACCGCCGTCCGGGCTCCAGCTCGTGCCGATGCCTCCAAAGACGAAAGGATTGGCGTTGTAGGCGGAAATCAGCAGGTCCGGCCCGCCCGAGGGATCCGGATGCAGGGTGATGCTGGTGGTGTTCTGGTCCGCGCCGGGTGCGTCCTGATTCTCACGGACATTGGCCTGGGCCAGGTTTGCGATCAGCAACACGCTGAGCGCCAAGAAGATGAGGTATTTTGCGGTGGTAGAGGGAGTGTTTCTGGTCTTTCTCCTGGTATTCATTTCTGACCCCCTTGTCTGGGTGGTGACGTAAACGACTCACGACCCACCTGTTTGACAGGAGGATATCATCTTTCAGTGGTTGTGTGGGGTTCTTGAAAAAGATCTTTCTATAACAAGAATGCCAGCCAACCCACGGTCGTGAATACCGACAGCAGCGTCGACCCGATCACGATCGCTCCGGCCAGTCTCTCGTCGCCCTTCATTTCCCGCGCCATGATGAAGCTCACCACCGCCACGGGCGAAGCGATCAGGATCACCGGCAACTGCAGGGCGGGTCCACTGAGCCCCAGCTCGCGCAGCCAGAACCAGATGATCGCGGGGTAGACCGTCAGCTTGAAAGCGGATACGAGGAGCGCAGGCATGACGTCGGCCCGAAGCCGTCCCAGATCGAGTCCGGCACCCAGGCAGATCAACGCCAGGGGCAGAGCCGTACGCCCGACCATTTCCACGGGACGATCCAGGACCGGGGGTATCGTCACGCTCGACAAGGACAGGAGCGTGCCGGCGGCGACTCCCAGGATCAGGGGGTTGAGGGCGATCTTCTTGAGCGCATCGGTCCAGACCGTGAGCGAGCGGGCGCTCATATTCTGATGGGGCAGCGAGAGCAGCAGGACACCCAGCAGGTTGTACGTGATCACGACGCTGCCGATCAGCACCGCCGCCTGGCCGACCACCGCGTCCCCCAGCGCACTCACGGCCACTGGCAGTCCGAAGAAGAATGTATTGCTGCGATGAGTGCCCTGGGCCAGAACGCCGCGTCTTTCCGGCGCTGCCTTTCTCATGGCGATGTACGACAACGTCGCCACGATCACGCTGGACGCGACCACTACGCCGATCGTTGGCAAATGGACACTGCTGGTAAAGGGGGTTCGCGCGATGCTGCGCATCAGCAGCGGGGGAGCCGCTACGTAGAAGACCAGTCGCGATAGGGCAGTGACGGTCGTTTCGCGGAGAAGGCCGAGTATGCGCAGGAGATACCCGAGAGCGATTATGATGAATACAGGCAAGACGTGGCTCAGGGCGGTGATCATGGGTCCCATAACGTCCACAATGGTCTTGGGTTGAGATTGATCCCGGCCTGGCGGCCGTGTGTTTCGTTCCGGACGGGTGAGACTACCATGAAAGTAGATGTGTCTGCACGAAACTACGAGTCGGCCGACCCATTCGAGGCTCGTCCCGTCGGCCGGGCTTGTGGCCCTGGTTGCCGGCGGGACGAGAGGTGGGCAAAGCGCCTGCGATCATTGAATCGAGTGCTTTGTGATCACTCCTTTTCCGATCCGCCGCGTCCGTTGCGCATACCCCGGCCGGCGCCGCGCCCACGGCCGCGTCCACGACCTGCACCGCCGCTGCCGCCACCACGACCTTGACCGCGACCTGGGCCACCCTGACCTCTGCCCAGGCCCTGGCCTTGTCCCCGACCCGACTCATCGGGTGTCTTCTGCTCGTCATCCTTGGAATTGCAACGTCCCAGGCCGCGACCTGTTTTCGGTCCCTGGCCCTGGGGTCCTGTCCTGTCTTCTCCAGGCATACCGTGTCTCCTTCTTCTGTTACGGTGTCCGGCGCCCGTGTAACCGCCCTCGCTCCAAGCCGAATCGACATCGATCCGGATGGCCAGACCCTCGATCAGCGCCCTGGCGACCTTGGCTCTGGCGTTGGCCAGGATGCGGCCCGCCGTGGCGCGGGAAACTTCCATCCCGGCGCCCACGTCCTCGTGGGACAATCCCTCGAGGTCGGCGAGGCGCAGCGCCTCCAGTTCGTCGTGCTCCAGACGGATCTCCTTCAGGTCGCGCAAGGGAACGCCCTGTGGCTTGAAATGCCTCGCGCGGGGATCGCCGTGGATACGTCGGGGCTTGGTCGGGCGGGTCATGGGCTTCCTTTCACAACAATTTGAATCAACTAGTTATGAGTATATGCTCATAACATGGATATGTCAAGGGGTCTGCATGATCCCTAACGAGGCCTGGAGAACTATGCTAGAATTACCAGACAATCGATAACCGCAGATCAGATAACCACAAGAGGCGTAATCATTTCCAGCCGGGAGCCCCTTCTTTACCGTCTTTCCCGCATCGCCGTGCGCTTCGGCGTGAAGGTGTACTTCCGCAAGCT
>DAOVZQ010000268.1 GCA_030635025.1 bacterium | reverse complement strand
TGGAACTGAGTGCCAGCCTCGAATGGGTCCTGCACGACATCGTGCAACGGGTATCGTCGGGTTCGGCGGTGGCCGTGGTGTCCACCGAGCGCGGTTATGAGAACAGCCTCTACCGCGGCAAGTTCATGCCGGTCTCCTGGCACGGATATCTGGAATCCTTCACCCTGCCCTATCATGACGGGGACAGCCCGGCCTGGGAAGCCGGCGCCTTGCTGGCCAGTCGCCATCCCGACGACCGCGTGATCTTCACGGCGCTGGGCACCGACCTGCACGACTTTAACGAGAATCGCGCGGACCTGCTCTGGCAGGCGATGGAGGCCAGTCACGTCGAAGAGGCCGCCCTGTTGATCGACTGGGGCCGCGGACACGCGGTCGATGGATACCGCGACCGCGACGGCTGGCCGCTGGGCGACATCGTCCACTCGACGCCGGTGGTCGTGGGGGCGCCCAACCAGTTCTGGGCCGAAGAATCGTACATGGAATATTACACCAACTACGCGAACCGGCAGCGCATGGTTTACGTCGGTGCCAACGACGGTATGCTGCACGCCTTCGCCGCCGAGACCGGTCACGAGGAATGGGCCTTCGTACCCGAGTTTGCCCTGCCCAGGTTCCAGGCTCTGGCCGATTCCGCCTATTGCCACATCTACTCCTGTGACCAGACGGTCACCGTGGCCGATGTCAAGATCGGCCTCGCCTGGCGCACGCTCCTGGTCGGCGGCGGCGGCGAGGGCGGAGCCGGCTATTTCTGTATCGACGTCACCGAGCCGCACAGCCCCATGCTCTACTGGCAAATCACCATGCCGGACGGGGTAGCCCATGCCTCGGAGCCGACCTTCGTGCGCATCAACGGTCAGAGTATCGTATTGATCGGCTCCGGCCTCGATGCTGTCAGCGGCGATGCCTATCTCCATGCCTATGACCTTGCGAGCGGTAGCCACCTGGGTTCCATTCATCTCAGCCACTCCGCCGGGACCAGAAACAAGGCGACCCGGCCGGTGGCCGTGGATCTGGAATTCGACGGTGAGACCGACGTGATCTATGTCGCCGATCTGCTGGGCACCGTGTGGCGGATCGATCCCGCCCATTCATCGAATCCCGATTACTGGAATGTCTCGAACTTCTTCGTAGGTGACCAGCAGATCACGAATCCACCGACGGTGGCCTACGGAGCCGACGGGCGCCTGAATGTGTACTTCGGCACCGGGGCCTATCTGGACGAGAGCGATCTGAGCACCATTAATTCAAATAGTTTCTACTGTGTATACGACTGGCAGGACAGCGCCACTTACACGCGCGGTGATCTGCGGGACCAGACCAATACTGTGGGGGACATCGGCGATCACGACGGCTGGTACCTGGATCTCTGGCACGACAGTGCCGAGCGTGTGACCCAGCCCGCTGTGGTGGTGGCGCAGACCGTGCTCTTCACCTCCTTTGCGCCCTCCCATGACGCTTGCTCATCCGGCGGCCAGTCATGGCTCTATCGCCTGGATTTCCAGACCGGCGGCTTGCCGCAATCGGAGGACGGCGAACCCGGTGGTCCGGAAGAGCGCGACCAGGCTCTCGGCGATGGTGTGGCTTCGCAGCCGGTGATCGACCTGGCCAGCGAGACGGTGGTGATCCAGTCCAGTGACGCCTCGATCATCATCGAGGACCTCCAGGTGGAATTCTTCCATCTGTCGGTGCGTTCGTGGCAGGAAAACTACGACTTCGTACTGGAACCACCGGCCCCGGGCATCTAGATCGTCTGGACGTGCCACTGCGACCTTCATTCGGCAAGCCCGTACCCCAGTGCGGGCTCGCTGTTTTTCGCTCTGCTACGGTGCCACATTGCGAATTTCAACGTCAACTTGGAGCGCCGACGCTGCCTTCTCCGAAACGACGAACCGCGCCGGGAAGCGGCTCAGAAAGTGGCCGGATTCTTGCTAAAGAATATCCGTATACGGTCCAGTTATTGGTACGAAGGATTTCCGCGCCATTGAGACCAGTATTCAACCAGGCCGCCGCAACGAGCCTGGCAAAAGAGGAGACAGGATATGAACGGGCATCGCATACCGCAGATACGACGAGCGACCTTGCTGGTCCTCGTTCTGTTGATCGGCATGACGTTGGCGACGCCGGATAGAAGTATGGCTCAGGTCTGCCAGACGCCGCTCTTTCTCCTGCAGAACACGCAGGGCGCCAATATCATGATCCTGGCCGACAACTCCAGTTCCATGAATACGGTCATATTCCATTCGGCATACGATCACGAACAGGCCTACGCCGGGCCGTTCGAGACCCTCAGCCTGTATTTCGTGGCCACCTGCGGGGATCGTACACCGCAGAGCTTCGACGCTACCTGGGATACGGAACCCACGGCCTACCTGATCGACTCGGACAACGGTCAGAAAGGCCAGTATCCCGGCAATTACCTGAACTGGATCTACTACCACGCCACGCAGGACCAGATTGACAATTTACCCCGCGCGACGCGGATTCAGGCCTCCAAGCTGATCCTTTGCGACCTGATCGACAGCTTCCCGAACCTGCGCTTTGGCCTGACGATATTCCAGAGCGATCACTTTGGTAGCGTCATCGGCAAATGCGGTTCCAATCCGGTCTCACTCAAGGCGCAGGTCAACGGTATCACGGCGAACACCTGGACGCCCATCGGTGAGTCCATGGAGACGATCCTGGACTACTTCAGCGACGACAACCCCGGCGCGCCGATCGAGGAACCCTGCCAGGTCAACTTCCTGATCGTTCTGTGCGACGGTCTACCGACCATGGACACCGAGGTGAGCCTCTACCTGCACGACGCCGACAACGATGGCAACGATCCCGGTAGCTGCGCCAGTATCGGTGCTCCGTACTACAACGAGAGCTACCACTGTAGTGATCACATGGACGACGTCGCTTACTATATGGCCAACGAGGATTTGCGTGCGGACATGGACGACGATCAGACCGTCAGCACTTACACCATTGGCTTCCACGTCGATTCACCCCTGCTGGAAGAGACGGCGGTCAATGGCAACGGTCTTTACTTCACCGCGCGCAACGCCGTAGAACTGCGAAATAGCCTCGAATGGGTGATCCAGGACATCATCCGGCGCATCTCCGCCGGTTCGGCCGTGGCCGTCATCTCCACCGAGCGTGGTCTCGGCGACCGTATCTTCCGGGGCAAGTTCATGCCGGTGTCCTGGGAGGGCTACCTCGAAGCCTTCACCATCCCCTACAACGATGGCGATAGTCCGGTCTGGGAGGCTGGCGATCTGCTCAGGGATCGCGATCCCGACGACCGCACGATCTTCACCGCCGTGGGGTTGAACCTCTATAACTTCACTGCCGGCCAGGCAGCAAACCTGCACGTTGCGATGGACATCCCTATTCAGGAAGATGCCGCCGAGATCATCGCCTGGACCCGCGGCGATAATCTGGATGGGCTACGTAACCGGGGTGACTGGGTGCTGGGCGACATCATTCATTCGACGCCGGTGGTGGTCGGAGCACCGACCCACTTCTGGCCCGAAGAATCCTACATGGAATACTACGCCAACAACGTCGATCGTCAGGTGATGGTCTACGTCGGCTCCAATGACGGCATGCTGCATGCCTTCAATTCCGACACTGGCCGGGAAGAGTGGGCCTTCATACCGGAATTCGCTCTGCCGAAGCTCGAGGCCGTGGCCGATACCAACTACTGCCACCTCTACACCTGTGACCAGACCGTCACCGTGGATGATCTGCGCTACGGCCTGACCTGGCGGACCATCCTGGTCGGGGGCGGACGTGAGGGCGGGGCCGGCTACTTCGCCTTCGACGTGACGGACCCCTACGCCCCGACCCTGCTCTGGCAGATAACCTTGCCCAACGGCGTTGCCTTCGCCTCGCAGCCGACCTTCGCCACCATCAACGGCCAGGCCATCGTCCTGATCGGCTCGGGCCTCGACGATGCCAACGGGGATGCATTCCTCTATGCCTACGACATGATCACCGGCACCTACCTGGGCGGCTTGCATCTGAGCCATTCCAACAATGCCCGGAACAAGGCGACCAGGCCGGCTGTCGTGGACATGGAATACGACGGCGAAACCGACGTTTTCTACGTCGGTGACCTGCTGGGGAGCATCTGGCGGATCGATCCGGCGCATTCGACCAATCCGGGTTTCTGGAACGTCACCGAATTCTACGCAGGCACTCAGCCCATCACGGCGGAACCCACCGTGGCCTATGGCCCCGACGGTAGCCTGTTCGTGTACTTCGGCACGGGCGCCTATGTAGATGAAGACGACATGGACGACCTCAGTCAGCAGAGCTTCTACTGCGTCAATGACTGGTACGACGGCGTGACCTACGGGCGCAGTGACCTGGCCGATCAAACCAATTCCCTCAACGACATCGGCAACGATGAAGGCTGGTACATCGACCTCTGGCACGAGGCGGGTGAGCGGATCACCGAGGCGCCACTCGTGGTGGCACGGACGGTGGCCTTCACTTCCTATGCTCCCACTCAGGCAGCCTGTGTGTCCGGCGGGCGCTCCTATCTCTACCAGATGCACTACCAGACCGGCGGCTTGCCCGAGGACGAAGACGGTGAGCCGGGCGACCTGATCGACCGCGCCACCTCCCTCGGAGATGGCCTTGCCTCGCGGCCGGTGA
>DAOVZQ010000069.1 GCA_030635025.1 bacterium | reverse complement strand
GTACCGGTCCCGTCGATGGCGATCAGGGCATCGCGGCCGTGGAGCACACCGTCGCCGTCGACCCGTCGTTGGTAAGGTTTGATCACCAGTCGTCCCGGCGCCCATTTCATCGAGCCCAACATGAAGAGCCCGCCGTCGGGCGGCTCGGGGACGGGATGGCTCGGTAGGGGATCCCCGTTGGGTGCGAGCAGGACGATCCGTCCCGGCATCGCCTGCATGACGCCGACGACCCCGTCCGCGTCAACGAACAGGTCTCCCGGACGGATGAACTCGCCCGGACCCTCGCCCTCCCGACCCAGGGTCATCAGGAAATCACCGTCCGGTGTGTAGATCGCGACTTCCTTGAGCTGCGTGTCGAGCATGAACGTTGTGCCGTACTTGTCGACGACGATTCTATCGATGCTGCCCAGGAAGTGGTCATCGTCATCGCCGCTGACGCGCCATAGCTCCTCGGCCTCGAGGATCTCGGGCGGCTGAATCGGAACGGCGGGGTTTTCGACCCGCAGAACATCGCCGGTCGTATCGAAGGATCCATGCCAGGTCTGGGCGGGGGCGGACTGGGCCAGAACCGTCATGGCGATGATGCTCATCAAGGATGCCGTCTTCATCTGTGGGTTCCGTTCTTCAACTGGATATTGATATGACAAGCCTAAATGCACGATGAACTTACAGCGAACGGAGTTCGTTTATCAACTGATCTTCGAAGGCCCGCCGGAATCAATCCGGCGGGCCCTGCGATGAGATGATTCAGAGAGAATCATCCGAGTCTGGCAACATGTTGTCAGGTGCTCTTCTTGTTGCACCCGGTGCCGGCCTTGGGACAGCCGTCGCCCTTGCTCTGTGATGAGCAGCCTTCGGCCTTCTTGCCGTCGGCGGGACAGGACTTGGCGGTCGTTGCCATGGCGCAACACGCCTTGCCATCGACGCAACAGTCCTTGCACGCCTTGCCGTCCTTGCAGCTGACCTTGCACTTGTCGCCGTCGGCGCAACAGCCCTTGCAGGTCTTGCCGTCGGCGAGTTTGCAGACTTCCGCACAGGTCTTGCCGTCCGTATGGCAGCAACCCTTGCAGGTCTCGACCTGGCACTGTTTGGCGTCGGCCTTGGGGCAACAGTCGTCCCCGGCTAGGGCCGAGAAACCGGTCACCAGGATCAGCGCCGCCAGAAACACGGCCATGAAATTACGCTTGGTCGTCGGCATTTCCGACTCCTATCGGTAATGAATTCGGATGGGACTCCCGCCGCGGGCGGCGGGACGAAGAATCGAGGAGTCAGGCCGACTTCGGAGGTGGGACCGGAGGCTGGAAGAGGTTGACCGGCGCCGCCTGGTTCGACGGCGGGATCATGGGGTCGTTGTCGGCGACCTCGAAGTCGAGGAAGCCGGGATTGACGAAGACCAGGTGGTCCCCGGTCGTCAGACAACGGCAACAGTTGCGCTGCATGGGGCACTCTTGCCGTGAGCGTTCGTCGCACTCGTCGGATGATGTTTTGCCGCAGACGTCCTGGGGAGGCGGCACACAGGCTGTGGCGCAGGCTTCCGCACAGGCTTGAGCGGTATGGCGTACTTCAACGATCGGCTGATTGGCTTCGAGACCATAATCCGGAGTGGTGCTCGGGATCTCAAGCAGGGGAATGCCGACGGCCCAGGCGGCCAGGGTCAGCTGAAGGATACGCTTTGTAATGCCAGTGTTCCGGGTCACCCGGTCCCCTGTGGTTATCGTGGGGGCTTCGATACCGCGATGAAGTGAAAGTATAACACGTTCAAAGAGTTCCCGATGTCCTATATATATTCTATGAGATATTCCAGTCGTGCCGCTTTATCCATTCGAAGCCCTGAAAATCAACGAGCAGCATGTTACCGCACCCTCCGCCTTCGCCAGTTCGTCGGCATCGACGGTCAGTATCTTGATCCCCGCGCTTTCCAATCGGTCCCTCGTTTTTGGAAAGGCCGACGGGTAGATGATCGTATCGCCCACCAGCACGGCGTTGGCCGCGTTCGGTTCGGATGGATCGACCTCGATAATGATCGTCCCGGAAAAATCCGACTTCGATACCCAGGCCGGATTGATGAGCAACGTATCCTCGCCGACCTGCGTAACGGCGGATTTGAGATGCAGACAGCCGGTCACGCCAACGACTCGGATCTGATAATCATGAGGCTCGAGGATGGCTCTCATCTGCGTCACCGCCTCGCTCGTGCTGCGATGGGTCAGACCCACGTAGATCGTGCGACCGGACGTCAGGATGTCGCCTCCATCCACGGTGGCGGGCGGCCGGATGCGATGGATATCCCTGTATGAAGTCAGGGCCGCTTCGACGCCTGAAATTTCCGGGTGCCTCGAGGCTGCGCCGGGGTTGGTCAGGATGGCGCACTCGTCCAGGACAAGCGCTACGTCTTCCACGAAAACCGAGTCGGGCAGGTCGGCTTCCGCGTCCAGCGTAATGACATCTACTCCCAGTGACCTCAAGGCGTCCTCATACTGATCGTGCTGGGCACAGGCGCGATTGAAATCGATCGGTTCGCGTGGGATGTAGGTCAGTTCACATCGATTGACGGCCGGACTGACTCGCCGGGTAATGGCGACATACATGGGGTTTTCCATGCTGTAAGACCTCGCTATAAGCGCTGACGGTACGGAATGCCGGGGGAGACCGGGAGAACGAATCCAGAATATCACATTTAATGCATCCCTAACTCCTAGTAAAGTAGTTGGTATTATGATAGGGTCTTGTTTCGGGCCCTGATTCAGGAATCTCCCCTTCAACCGTGGACCTGCACGAATGCGTATTTCGTGGTCATCGAGACCGATATCAACATGAAGGACTCCGGCAAGCAGACAACGAGCCCGTTGGCCGGGTTGAGCGCGACCGTCGAGACCTTGGTGGAGCGGATCGCCGCCATCGAGGAGCATGTTGGCCTCATAGCGCCGGCAACCCCCTTGTTGTCCCCGGACCTACCCGAACCCGTAGCGGACATATCACCCCCTCGAACGGGACTCCAGTTGCCGGCGGTAGGGAGTTCGTTCCTGATGCTCGCCGGAGCCTTTTTGCTGCGTGCGGTCACCGAGGCCGGCATGCTGTCGTCCGCCGTCGGCGTCTCCCTGGGGTTGGCCTACATTCTGACGCTGCTTTACCTGACCGACCGGGATGCGCGCCACGACCGGCGCGCGCGTGCGAATCTCTTCGGCGCTGCCACCGCCCTGGTCGCCTATCCTTTCATCTGGGAAACCTCCACGACGCTCGGCTTCCTGCCTGCGACGGGTTCGGCCGCGGTCACGGTGCTGGTTACGGCGCTTGCACTTGGCGTCGCCGTCCTGCACAGGCTCAAGGCGCTGGCCTGGGTCGTGCTGACGGCCGCCGTGGCTGTTTGTTCTGGCCTCTATTGGGCGACCGAAGCCACCGTGCTGTTCACCGCCGTCCTGGTAGCGCTGGGTGTAGCGACGGTGTGGCTGGGCTATTTTCGCGACTGGCAGGGACCGCAGTGGCTCGTCGCGATGGTGGCCAACTTCTTCGTTTTTCTCACGGTCATGTTCGCGGCGGAACCGGTGGAGCAGACGGCGGCACAAATCGAGCCCGCTCCGGGTGGCGTGTTGTCCCTGTCCCTTGCTTTGCCCCTGGTCTATCTGGTCAGCTTTTCCTGGCGCACCCTGATCCAACGTCGTGAGGCGGGCGTTTTCGAGATCCTGCAGTCCCTGGGGTGCATCATGGCCGGCTATGTGGGCGCCATCCACCTGTTGAACGTGGATGGTCGCAGCACCGTCATTCTGGGTTGGGCCACTCTGGCCGTCGCTGTCGCCGGCTACGTGGTGGCGTTCAGGCTTGTGCGCAGTCGCCAGGGACGAGGGCTGAACTTCTTCTATTACGCATGGCTCGGACTGGTCCTCACGTTCATCGGCACGGCGCTGGTGGTGTCGGGGGCGTGGCTTCCCTACCTGTGGGCCGGGCTGGGTGTGGCGGCTGCCATTACAGGCGGGATCTTCGATCGGTGGACGTTGCGCCTGCACTGCGCGGCCTATCTGATCGGCGCCGCCGTCGTCACCGGTTTGCCGGCGCGGTTCTTCGAGGCCTTCGTCGCTCAACGAATTCCGACATGGGACGGTCTGACGGTTGAGGGACACATAGCCCTGATTCTGACGATGGTTTGCTATGTCCTGCTGGTGGCCTCTCAACGGGGCCGCAGGATCTCCGGTTGGCGACGGGTGCCGCGATTCCTGGTGGCGGCCATCGCCCTGATCGGAGCCGGCTCGCTGGTGGTGACGGCCCTGTCCGTATGGTTGATCGGTGCGGTGCCGGGATCCGAGACCGCCACGGTGGCCGTCGTGCGCACGGTCGTGCTGTCGGTCGTGGCCGTACTGCTGGCCGCCCTGGGCCGCCGGTCGCTGCTGGTGGAGCTGACCTGGTTCGTCAACCCATTGCTGATCCTGCTCGGACTCAAGGTGCTGCTCGAGGACCTGCGTCGAGGGACGCCGGTCTCCCTGTTCGTGGGATTCGCCTGCTTCGGAATCGCCCTGATCATGGCGCCCCGTCTTCGCCTGCGCGAAGTCGATGCCGGCGCCGAAACCGGTCTGGAGCCCGCGACGGGCGACCCGGCCGTAACCAGTGAAGGGACCCATGGCATCGACACGCCCTAGTTACCGGCACATGCTGCGGTTCTTCGTGCTGATCGGCCTGGTCGTCGTGATTGCGCTGATCGTCCGCTCGCAAATGATCCCGGAGTCCTTCGGCGACCTCGGTCATTTTCGGGCCGACGCGGTCGAGGAAGCCAAGCGTTTCGAGCCGCGCCATCTCGGACGAGACGTCTGTGCGGATTGTCACGACGACGTGGCCGCCCTGCACGTCAAGGACGCGCATGCCCGTGTGGAATGCGAGAGCTGCCACGGCCCGGGAGCGACGCACGTCGCCGCCGACGGCGAGGGCGGCATCATTCGGCCCGACGGCAAGGCGCCCTGTCTGGTGTGCCACCAACTGATGCCGGCCCGGCCGAGCGTCTTTGCCCAGATCACACCGGAGGACCACTACCGCTTCGTCGGTGTAGAGGATCCGGAGGTCGACTGCATCGCCTGCCACGACCCCCACGAGCCGCTCTTCATGGACCGCGATCTGCGCACCGCCCGGTTGCATCCCCTGATCCATCGTTGCCGCGACTGCCACGCCGGACGCACCGACGAAACCCTGGTCCGTCCGCCCGGCCATCCGGAGATCTTCGAGTGCGACTACTGCCACGCGGACATAGTGGACGGCTTTGCCGAGCGTCCACACAGCGAAGTGCGTTGCACCACTTGCCACCTGTTCTTCCGCGAGTCCGATTTCGCCGGCCGCATGCTGCGGGACTCCGATCCGCGCTTCTGTCTGCTCTGTCACCGTGAGGCCGAGTTCCGCAGCGACGACGCGCCCCCCGGTATCGACTGGCCCGCTCACCGCGAGGACATGGCCGATGACACGATCGATCTCGACAAGCGCTGCGTCGACTGCCACCAGGACCGGATCCATCCGCTCCAGACCCGAACCGCCGTCGGCAGCGAGGAGTAGACCCATGCCACACGATCGCAACAGATCACGCCGCGAAGTCCTGAAGATGCTGGCTGCCGGGTCGGGCCTGCTGGTTTTTCCGATCGGCACGTTGACTGCGAGTGAGCCCGAAGCCTCCGCAGAAGGAGCGCACAAACCTTACTGGGCCTACGCCGTGGACACGACGCGGTGCATAGGCTGCTGCGCATGCATGCGCGCCTGTCGCGACGAGAACGACGTGCCCGAGGGGGTGTTCCGCACCTGGGTCGAGCGATACCGTATCGGTATGGACGGCGAAGTGAAGGTGGACGTGGCCACCGGCAACGACCACGTCTTCGAACCGGTGGGGGGAGAGGTCGCCAAGGCGTTCTTCGTGCCCAAGCTCTGCAATCACTGCGAGAAGTCGGTATGCAACCAGGTCTGCCCGGTGGGTGCCGCATACCAGACCGACGACGGCGTGGTGCTGGTCGACAGCAAGCAGTGCATCGGCTGCGGCTACTGCGTGCAGGCCTGCCCGTACGGCTCGCGCTTCATCAATCCCGAGACCCACATGGCCGACAAATGCACGTTCTGTTACCACCGCCTCGACAAGGGTCTGGCGCCCGCGTGCGTGCACACGTGTCCACGCGAAGCGCGACTCTTCGGCGACCTGAACGATCCCAAAAGCAAGCTGAGCGTGTTGCTGCGCCAGCGCAGTTACCGTCTGCTCAAACCGGAATTGGGTACGCACCCCAAGTGCTACTATCTGGGACTGGACCGCGAGGTCATCTGACCCGTGTCCGTGCTGAAAGGTGAACCGTGGACTTCGTCTTTCCCAACGAACTGAACGTGACCTGGACCGTGATGATCGTCCTGTATCC
This sequence comes from bacterium, assembly GCA_030635025.1. Classification (GTDB taxonomy): domain Bacteria; phylum Krumholzibacteriota; class Krumholzibacteriia; order LZORAL124-64-63; family LZORAL124-64-63; genus JAHIYU01. The sequence goes on along the minus strand of DAOVZQ010000069.1, from coordinate 2,695 downwards.
CTATATCACGGGGCTGGTGGCCGGGGCGTTCATCGTCTCGTCCCTCTTTCACGTGTTCAACAAGACCGAACTGAAGGCGGTGGCGCGGTTCTCGCTGGCCTCGGCCTTCGTGTTCCTGCTCTTCGCGCCGCTGCCCCTGCTGATGCACCTGGGACAGCCCCAACGGGCGTTCAACATCATGATCACGCCCAATTTCAGCTCGGCCATGGCCGGCTTCGGTTTCATCTACACGGGCTACCTGATCGTGGTCGTCATGGAGATCTGGTTCGTGATGCGCCACAGCTTCATCGCACAAGCCCAAGGTTCGGGGCTGGTCGCCTGGATCTGCCGGAGCATCCTGATCGGCAACCTGCACGAAGACGATTCAACCCGGGCGGCCGATCACAAAATGGCCCGCTTCCTGGCCGGACTCGGTATTCCCATGGCCTGTCTGCTGCACGGCTACGTGGGCTTCCTCTTCGGTTCGTTGAAGGCGAATCCCTGGTGGTCGACGCCGCTGATGTTCGTCATCTTCATCTTTTCGGCCATCGTATCAGGCATCGCCGTACTCATCTTCCACTACATGATCGTCGCGAAGCTCAACGGCTGGAAACTGGACCAGCCCTGCGTGCGATCCCTGACCAGGTACCTGTGGGGATTCATGATCATCGCCGTGTCGCTGGAACTGCTGGAGGTCATGTCGATCGCCTACAAGCAGACCGAGGAGTGGGAGGTCCTCTACATGCTGATCCGGGAGAAACTCTTCATCCCCTACGTGGTGCTGCAGTACATGGTGTTCTCGCTGATCCCCTTCTTCCTGCTGGGCATCAACTCGCTTTTCAACCTGCGCGACCGGATCGCCAACGCCATGGTCTGGACCGCGGCGACCATGCTGCTGGTCCAAGTGCTGCTGATGCGCTGGAACGTGGTGGTGGGCGGGCAACTGGTTTCGAAATCCATGCGGGGGTTCACGGATTATTTCCCGGGGGTTTGGGAGAAGGAAGGGATCGCGATGGCGGTGGTTATCTTTACGCTGCCGTTCGGGATTTTGTGGGGGTTTAATAAGATCGTGCCGTTGTTTCCGGATGTGGTTGCTCGGGGAGGGACGACGGGGGAGGGGGAGTAAGATACGTTTGTCAGCTTGCAAGCTCTTGTTAAGTGGCTCCCAATGTCCTTTGAGAGTTCGCCCTCTTCTCCGCTTATGCGCCCGGTGATAAATGCTTGAGAACCAATTCCAAATCGGCCTCTGCGCCGCTGCCCATTTCGAAATACGTTAAACCAAGCTCAGCACATTCATTCTGGAGTCTGGCGCTCTCTGCTTGGTAGCGGACCACTAAGTCGGACAGCTCGGAGTCGGATAGTCCCTCCGACCAATCTCCTGCGCGAGCGAACGCCCGAATCTCACGACATTTTTGCTCAGCCTGCATAGATTGGACACCAAGTGCGGCAACATGAAATCCCTGTTCAGCTAGTGTGGCTGCCGTTCTTGCGCTTATGTGGTAGCCCTCGAGAACATAGCCTGCCCGTTCGTAGTCCAAGTGGCGGACCCAATGTAAAAGAAAGGGTTCCAACGAAGTCGTGGAAGCTAAGTCTTCGAATTGCCGGCCAACCCCTACTTCGGGAAAAACCTCGCCGAACGCCGAAACGAGACTGTCGACCGCATAGTGATTCAAATCGAGCGCACCGGCCAAGCGTGCAGCAAGGCGGGATTTGCCCGAACGTGGTACGCCCAGAATTACAGCTCGATAGACGATTCCAATTCTCCGTCCACTTTATGCCGGCTTTGCCTTCACGCGGGGCTGGCGCGGCTTGTGCGTCAGCACAAAGTGTGACAGACGCGATTATCTAATGCGAGCTCTTGTATTATGATCCCCCACCGATACTGTCTCAGAAATACCGCGAACATGAATCTAAGCCGAACCCCACTATGACGAATGCGCTCGGTCAAATCCATCACTCCTCCGCCTCCGCGGCTACCCCCACCAACATCCGCCGAATGTCGTCCTCGCTCACGGCGTAATGCCGCTGCGCCGCCGGATCAACCACAATGTCGTAGCGCTCCAAGGCATCCTCCAGCAACGGACGAACCCTGTCCGTACGGATCCCGTACCGTGTATAGATCCCCGCCAACAAGTACGAAACCCAAGGATCAGCCGGATTGAGACGCTCAGCCTCGTCCAACAAATCAGCCGCCTCACCGGCCTGCCCCAAAGCCTGAGCACGCGCACCCGCCCGGGCGAAATAAACCGCGTAGGTCGCGCGCACGCCTTCGACGAACGGATCATCGTCGTCCGCCAGCAGCCCCGTGACCTTTGGCCGGCGTGACAACAACTGGAAATCCGCATCGACCTGCAGCGCCTGATCCGGATTCTTCAGATACAGATACCCCAGTCCAAAGGGCACCGAGGAGAAGCCCTCAAGCAGGGGGAATGATGCGACCACGCCGGGCGTCAACGGATTGATGCCGAAGAGGGACGTGACCTTCTCGCCCCGCCAACCGAAGGACGGCGAGAGGATGTGCACGTCGGTCCGGAGGTCCTCCACATATTTCAGGTACAGGCAGGTGAAGATCACAGTGTCGCCCATGGGCAGGACCCCGGCGCCCCGAGGCAGCACGTCCATCAGGTCCACGCCGAAATCATGGGCGCGCCGATCGTCGCGCAGATTGGCGTCTCCGAAATTCAGCCGCAGCGGCAGGAGCGCCACCACCAGCAGG